>DASWDU010000001.1 GCA_036395115.1 Thermoplasmata archaeon
TGAAATCGGGACAGGATCCCGAAGTCACTGCGACTGTTAATATCCCAAGCTCAATAGCCCCGACATCGGGTGGTCGCGCCCCTCGGATGAAAGGGCCATTTCGACGTCCTTGTAATCCGCGAGGCGTCTGCTTGCAACGAAGCACCGTCTTGCCGGCAGGTTGCCCCCTACAATTCTGGATCGCGCAGCCCGCAAATTTTCGTCCGGTGTCTCCGAGCTGCTGCCTTCGTGAGGGGAACAAGATCTGCAGCGCGAAGCGAAAGAGGTCAACGCCGACCGCGTGGAACTTTGCCGGACAACGCTGACGCCGGCTCGGTTTCCGGGTCATGATCTGCTTGAGCGAATTCGTCTTGCGCCTTCTGCAAGAGCCAATTCTCACGTTTTCCTTGTCCCATTCTCGTTCGTATGATCGTCCATTGCCCTCGGAGTTTTCTGCCATACAGAGCGAGTCGCACCACGCCTTCGCTGAGCGCTGCTGCCGCGTCGTGTTCAGCGAGTCCGACCACCTCAAATTCGCCGTAGTCCCACACAATGACTTCGCCCGCGCCATAATCACCTTCAGGGAGGGTTCCCTCGAACAACAGGTAGTCGAGCGGGTGGTCCTCCACATGAATCGCGAGGCGCTTCGCCTGGGGATCTTTGGATGGCCCCTTCGGCACCGCCCACGAGACGAGAACTGTGCCGATCTCCAGTCGGAAGTCATAGTGAAGACTCCGAGCCCAGTGCTTCTGGACCACGAATCGGCGTCGCGGTGCCCCGGTCCGAGGTGCCGCATCGGGGATGATTGGGGAGGCCATGCCGACGGCCCTGAGGGCTTCAGGTTTCTTCCTTACTAGACCCTTTGTATTGGAGTGCCGCTTCGTCTGAGCGAACGCTCCGAACTGAGTCCGTTGGCCCGTTCCTCAGTGGCATCTCTTCGGGGTCACGCGAGTCATGGTCCGCCGGTCCTCACGGGACACCGCATCCGCGCCACCCATTTAACCCGCCGCCGGGCGATTCGCCGCGGTCCCGTGCATCGTCTTATACCATGCGGACGTTCGCGCACCCAAAGGGTTACGGCGAGAGCATGAGCGACCGGATCACAACGCGGCGGTTCCACGAGTCTCAGGGCGTCGAGGATTGGCGCGTGGTCGGCGAAGGAGCGTGCGCGTCCTTCCGCACCGGGTCGTTCGCGGCCGGCGCGCGGCTCGTGAACGCGATCAGCGATCTGGCCGGCCTCGAGGACCACCATCCGGACGTCGACCTGCGGTACGATGGCGTGATCGTGCGGCTGATCACGGTCGCGGCCGATTACTACGGCCTGAGCGAGCGCGACCTCGAGCTGGCTCGGCAGATCTCGGCGAAAACGCGCGAGCTGGGCGTCCCCGCCGACCCCGCCACCGTGCAGACGGTCCTCGTAACGATCGATGCATTTGACATCCCCAAGGTGAAGCCGTTCTGGCGTGCCGTGCTTGGGTATCACGATCGCGGGGACAGCCCCGAGGACCTCGTCGACCCCCGTGGCCGCGGAGCGTCTATCTGGTTCCAGAAGATCGACGCTCCAGACCCGCAGGTCAACCGAATCCACCTCGACATCTGGGTGCCACCGGACCAGGCCCAGGCGCGAATCGCCGCCGCGATCGCTGAAGGCGGCCGCCTCGTCACCGACAAGCACGCGCCGGCCTGGTGGACGCTGGCCGATCCCGAGGGCAACCTCGCCGACGTGGCGACGACGATGAGCCGCGACTGAGCGTCTGTCCTGCAAGGCTCCGCACACGCGGACTTCGGGGCCGAGGGCCTACCCAGGCACGCTCGCGGTCGGGAGCAGTAGGGCGAGTTTCTGGCGAAATTCGGAACAAAGTCCGAACGCTCGGCCTGCATTGCGACCGGGAGGCAGCTCCCATGAACACGGTGAAGTGGCGCAGGCTTCGCATGGCAGCGGTCGCCGTGGCGGGCTCCATGCTGTTCGCCGCCATCCTTGCGGTCTCCCCGGATGCCTCAGAGGCCGGGAGGAGCGGGAGCGACACCATGCCGCCCGCACGGAGCGACGGGTCGCCGACGGGGACCCTTCCGGCCGGCACGACGTCCACAACCCTTTCCTTGAACACGGACGAGCCGGCGATGTGCCGGTACTCGACGACGGCGGGGGTGGCGTACAGTCGAATGAAGGACACCTTCTCGACCACGGGAGGGATGTCGCACGCAACAGCGGTCGGGGGACTCCAGGACGGGACCATATTCACGTTCTATGTGCGGTGCCGAGACCTCTCCCGCAACGCCAACCCGGACGATTACCCGATCCGGTTCTCTCTACAATCCGGGGACGATTGCGGTACTCCATCCGCGAACGCCTACGGTACGTGGACGGCTGCCGAAGGGGCGTCGAATCCCCCGTCCTCCGGTCCCGAAGGGACCTGGACGTTCGTTCCGAGCCCGAACGTCGAGTCTACGTCGCCGTCGATCTTCGTCGACAACACCCTCCAGGGGATTGAGGCGATCGCGCCGAACGAGGTCTGGACCGTCGGGTACGCGAACAACCCGGACGGACCGCAATATTCCATCCAGACCCTCGCCCTCCACTGGGACGGAAGCGCCTGGAGCATCGTGGCGACGCCGAACGCTCCCATGGACTGGAATCGGCTCTACGCCGTCGCGGCGACGTCCTCGAACGACGTGTGGGCGGTCGGAGCCTCGCAGGACCTCGCCTACGTCCCTCTGCAGACCCTCATCGAGCACTGGGATGGGACAGCGTGGAGCATCGTGCCCTCCCCGAGCCCGGGCGCCGTCGTGAACGAGCTGAGGGCCGTGGCGGCCGTGTCCGCGAACGACGCCTGGGCCGTTGGCTTCTGCGCCGGATGGTACCGGTCGAGCACGCTCATCGTTCACTGGGACGGGGGGAGCTGGAGCCGGGTCCCGAGCCCGAATCCGAATGCGGCATTCGCGAGCAACGAGCTCTACGGGATCGCGGCGTTCTCCGCGGACGACATCTGGGCCGTCGGGGCTTCGGGCAACTCGACGCACCCCTACGCGCCCCTCGCCCTCCACTGGGACGGCGCGGCGTGGAACACACTCTCGACCGAAGGGCTGGGAGGCGGCGGCTACGGATCGTTTTTCCGGAGCGTCTCGGGGACGGCCTCCGGCGACTTGTTGGCGGTCGGCGCGACCGTCTTCGACGCAGGCCTCGAGGGCGGCATCCGGCATGTGGCCTTCGCCGCTCACTGGGACGGGGCCACGTGGACCCACATCACGGACTTCACCTTCCTAGACCCGGGGGGATACTACTCCTCCTCGAACTTTTACGGCGTCTCGGCGGTCGCGAGCGACTTCGGCTGGGTCGTCGGTGAGGCGGCGGGCGACGCGTGGCTGTTCCACTGGGACGGGACGGGCCTGAAGGAAGTCCCCGCACCGGACCTCCCCTGGTATAACACCCTGTACGCCGTGGACGCCCTGGGGACGGAGATCGCTTGGACGGCCGGCCGGTACGCAATCGAGGGAGAGAGCGGGACGAAGACTCTCACCGAAGTGTACACGGTCCGCTAGGGCGAGGATCCGGACAGCGATTGGGGCTCTGCGGTCGACACGGCACACGGGTTGGAATCGAAGCCACGTGCCGCCGACGGAAGGGCGCGAAGATCGGCGATTGCCGCCGAAGTTCCGAACCTGAGGCCGCGTAGGATTGCTCCCGACTGGGAGTGGCCTCATGTGGGGTTACTTCCAGCTGTTCCCATCAGAATGAAACTAACGCTCGTGCTCCGGTTGGGCGGTTGGATCGATTCGGATTTCGGGATTGCTCTGGCTGTAAAACGTTACAAATATGTTGCGTTTGCGCGTTGTGGTGTCGTTGGGCCGTAGCATGTCTGGGAGTGTGGTGATTTCATGACAGACGCCCCCTTGTGGGTGCTGCTTGGACCCTATATGGGGCTGGCAGGGGGCATCCTCTGGCTGGCTTTGTGGTTCTTCGGGAGACACTCGATGGCTGAAAGGGGTTGGAAACACTTCTCTCTAGGTTTGCCACTTCTGGGGATTTTTATGCTAGTTGGCTCAGCTCTTAATCTGCTGCTGGGATGGCCGCCGGCCCTGTCAACGGGAGTTGCACTAGGTTGGATTCTTTTGCTGGCGATTATGGTTGCAGGAATGATGCTCGATCTATGGACAAGGACGCGCCAATCAACCTGATGTCGCTGCCCTCAATGACCTCGGAGCGTGAATAAGTTCTTCCATAACGACTTCCGGTGTTTCGCGGGGCTGGGTGGGTGGATGTACACCCACGTGGGGATGCTCCCGACGGGATTTGAACCCGTGTCAGAAGCTCGAGAGGCTTCTATCCTTGGCCACTAGACTACGGGAGCGCGAGGCCGCGCTAAGGGTGGCGCCGACATAAAGGTTGCGCGGCGTTTGATGCAAACGAAGAGTGCGAAGTTTTTTCCCGCTCCCGACCCCTTGCGGACGACGAGGCGGCGATGTGAAGGCGGCACTCGCGCAGCTCGATCCGGCGGTCGGCGACAAGGCGAAGAACCTCCGGAAGCTCGAGACGACGATCGCGTCGGAGCGGGCGGATCTCCTCCTCGTCGGCGAGATGTATCTGACCGGCTACATGGCCCGCGACTCGTTCGCGCAGCTCGCGGAGCCGATCGACGGCCCGACTGTGAAGGCGATCGCGAAGATCGCCTCGGAGCACGGCACGCACGTCGTCTTCGGCATGCCCGAGCGCGAATCGGACACGCGCAAGCTGTACAACACGTCCGTGCTCGTCGCCCCGGACGGCAAGGTCGCCTCCTATCGGAAGGTGTACCCGGCGAACTTCGGGCCGTTCGAAGAGGGTCTCTACTTCGGCCGGGGAGACGGCCTGACGCTCGTCGACACGAAGCTCGGGCGGATCGGTCTGCTGATCTGCTACGACGCCTTCTTTCCCGAGCTCGCCAAGGCGTACGCCCTCCAGGGCGTTGACGTACTCGCGATCATCAGCGCCTCACCGGCCACGTCGAAGCCGTTCTTCGACCGCATCTTGCCGGCGCGGGCGATCGAAAATGCGGTGTACGTGCTGTACGCGAACCTCGTCGGCGCGGAGCTGAACGTCGTGTTCCAGGGGGGCACCCAGGCGATCGGGCCGCGAGGCGAGGACCTCGGCAAGGCGCCGGACTTCCAGGAGGCGACGGTCGTCGCCGACGTCGACGTCCGCAACGTGACCGCGGCCCGGGGACTCCGGCCAACGCTCCGCGACACCCGCAAGGAGTTCTGGGAACCCGTCGCGCCGACGGTCCCGGTGCGCCGCTCGTGAGCGTGGCGCACCGACCGCCACCTTCATTAGCTGAGAACACCACTATACCTCCATGGAGGAGACACAGTCCTGAAGGCGTTCGCCATCGTTTTTCTCGCGCTGATCATCGCCGCCGTCGGGCTGCGCTCCGCGATCGCCGATCCTACGGACGACCTCGTGACCACACGCATCCACTTCGGCGTGCAGCAGACGGACATCATCCCCGGGGTCGCCGCGATGCGGGCTGCGTGCGACATCGACGCGTCGGGGGAGCCGATCTTCATCTTGGCGAACGAGAGCACCCGTTCGATCTTGGCCGCCGGGCCGGGCCCCTGCACGATCGTCCTCGTGCTCTTCGGCCTCGACATCGGGCTGCCCGTGTTCGATAAGACGCCCCTCGGGACGCACTCCTTCTCGTTGCCGGGCATCTCGACGGTGACGCTCGGGTTCGTGGACCTGAGCGTGGACCTGACCACCTCTCTGGATTCGACGAGCCGCGTGCCGGACGGGATCGCGCAGGTGAGCCCGAGCCAGATCGGGTGGTCGGCGTGGGGCGCGAATCGGATCCTCATCCACGGGGAAGACGGGGTCGGGAGCATCGCGACCTCGGAACTCGAGACGACGTTCGCGTACGCGATGTCGATCGGCTTCTCGATCTACTCGCACGGGATCCCCCTGTACCATCTGGATTTGGTGCGGATCGGATCGTTCACGGGCGGCCCGTCCCTCGTCACACCCCTCTCCGTCGACTTGCGTCCCCACACCCTCACGCTCGTGGGGCCGATGGAGCTGTCGGACGACCGCGCGACGTTCACCTGGACCGGGATCGTCGATTCGGACGTCGATCATCTCGAGCTGTGGCTGACGGACGGGAGGACGAACGTCTCGTACCGGCTGCCGGCCAACGCGACGGACGTCGAGGTGACGTTGTGGCGCTCGACGCATTACGAGGCGCGCATCGTCTCCGTGGACGGCTCGAGCCAGATGTCCCCTTCGGACGCCATCGCATTCGATACGCCGAGTGCGGGAATTCAAATACAGGACGACCTGACGAGCCCCGCCCTCAGCTGGTCGATGATGGCGGTCGCGCTCGTGGCGGGCGGGATCGGCTTCCGGTGGGGAGCCGTACGCGCCCGCAAAGTCCGTTGAATCGCGTGCGTCGGGCCGACCGACGGACGGGTCACCGATTGCCCGTCGGCCGCTCGGCCGCGGAGGATTTGCGGGATCGACGCCCGTCTCTCGATTCCCTCCGCCGCGTTGCGGGCCCGCGTCACCGCGGGTCATGCGGCAGGTGGCCCTCGATCGTGCGCGCGAGCGCCTCCCCCATGCGGCGGTAGCCGTCGACGTCCGGGTGGAGCCCGTCGGGCGATCCACGCAACCGGTGCGGCGCGGCCGGGTCCGCAGCGGCGGCGTGCGTGTCGCAAAACGGGATGTCGAGGACCTTCGCGAACGATTCGATCCAATGGTTCAGGGTGAAGATCGCCGCGGTGACGTCCGGCGATGCGCGGTCGAACGGGAGGACGCTCGCGGCCACCGGCACGATCCCTGCATCGAGCGCTTCGGCGTACATCGCGCCGAACTCCCGCTGGATCGGGTCCGGCTCGTGGCCCGCGAAGAGGTCGTTGACCCCGGCGAGGATGATCGCGTACGCGGGCTTCGCGCGGACGACATCGCGCTCGAAGCGCGCGTGGACCTCCGCGGCGGTCTGCCCGTCGATCCCGCGGTTCAGCACGGTCCACTCGGGATGGAGGCGCATCATCCAGAACGCGTACTGGCTCGCGGGATTCCCGGCGCCGCGGGGCGGCGCCTCGAGCGGCGAACGGAACCCCGGCGTGCCGGCGGTCGTCGAGTCGCCGATGCCGACGATCGTCAGGGGCGGGGAGGGCATGCTCCCCGCCACATCGACACCTGTGGAAAAGGCCTTTGGGAGCCGGTCGAACTATCTCGTCCGGACTCGGAGGAGATGCGCCTGAGCGACGAGGCGGAAGGACGCCTCCACGTTCGAGCCGGTCTTCGCACTCGTGGCGAGCGAGGGCCAGCCGCGCGCCCGGCACACCTCGTCGACATCCGCGGTCGGGATCGCGTCCGGCGCCTCGAGGTCGGATTTGTTCACGAGCAGCACGGCGGGGATCGGGCCCGCGACGCTCTCGACGGCCGCCGCCCAGTCGATGAGGCTCCACAGGCTCTCGGGCCGGGTCCGGTCGCACACGTACAGGACGGCCTGGCTGTTCGAGAAGTACGCGTCCTTCAGGAGTTCGCGGAATCCGAGGGACCCCATGATGTCCCACACGCTCGCGCCGACCTCGATCGAGGCGCCCGGATGGCGCGAATCGTCGACGCGGAAGGTGCGCGAGGAGACTTTCGTGCCCAGGGTCGATACGTATCCGCGGTCGAACGTATCCGAGACGAATCGTCGGACGAGGCTCGACTTCCCGACGCCCGGGTCGCCCGCCAAGGCGATCTTCATCGTGAGCCCCGGGACCGATCGGTCGACGACTGGGCGCTGGCGCGAGGCCATCCGCTCCTCCGTCCCGCGGACGGGACGATAAGCGTTTGCTCCCTGCTATCAGTCCCGCGACTACATCGTCAGGGGAGCTAGGCGAGACAGCCCCGGATGCGCGACGAGGTATCCCGTCTGGAGGTACCAGGCGAGCTGCGGCTCGAGGTCCCCGAACTCGTCCCGCAGGCCGTCCCATTCCCGGAGGACGGGTCCCCACGCCTCCTCGATCGCCCCCAAGAACTCGGACATCCGCCGGTTCAGGTCGTCCGGCGCGGCGCCCTCGTAGACGAGCGCAAAGAACAGGAACGCGCCCTTGTCGATGGCGACCTCGCTCCGGTCCACGGTCATGCGCTTCAGGTCCCCCGGACCGCTCGATCCTCCGAAGGAATCGCGGACGAACCGCGCGACCAGCGTGAACATCCCGGAGGCGGCGAGCTCGTCTTGCACGGCCCCTATCTCACCGCCCGCCCTCGCAACGAGCCGCCCATCCCCGTGGATCAGGTAGAGGTCCGTCGGCCGGAACGGTTTCGTCCGCAACCGCCGAACGAGAAGCCACGCGATTGGTACGGCGACCAGGGCGAACAAGAGCCACGGGTACATCCCGGACAACCACAGAATTTCGGCCGACACGGAATAGCGGAGGGTGAAGGCGACAAGAGTCGGCGTGAGCGCGGTGTCCGGCGTCGTGAGCGTCGCTCGGAGCCGCACGGGCTTCGTGAGCGCTCCAGACAGGTTCGCGCCGATGGCCGCCGCAGTCCACGACGCCCCGCCGTCCTGCGAATACGCGAACGAGACGGACGCGCCCGGCGGCCCGCTCCAGTTGGCCTGGAGGCGACCCCATCCCAGGAGCCCGACGGGGTCGAGGGACGCCGTCAACACCCGTCCCAGGGTCGCGAACTGACCATAGCCGATCGTCAGGTCGTGAAGGGACGGCGAGAGCGTGTTCGAGGTGAAAAGCTGAACGCGGTACTCGATGTACCGCGCGGGCGGCGAGGCGATCGGGCGTCCGGGACCGAGGTAGGCGGCGGACCACGCGCTCCACGATCCGTCGGGCGCCGGGCTCGCGCCCGACCGGGTCCGGACCTCGATTCCCGTGCCGGAAGGCACCGTCGCGGTCCACGTGATCGTCTCCCACGCCCCCCCGCTCCCGGTGTCGAAGACGCGGGACTCCAGGGCGCCGAGGGAGCTCGGCATGGCGTACGTGATCGTGAGGAACGGCCGGGCGGACGCGTTCGCCGCATCGGAGCTCCAGAACATCTTGTGCCCGCGGATGACGCTCGCGCCGTCGTCCGCCTGGCGGACCAGGAGGCCGTAGTTCGGCGCGCGGCCCGTCCACCAGTCGACCGCGGCGCGGGTGACGTCCCAGGTGTACCAGCCGGGCACCGTCCCGACCGCAGGCACGAGGTCCAGATCGGTCGGGTTGAAGTCCCCGCCGGCCGCCGTCCAGTCGAGCACGCCGTCGCGGACGCCCCACGTCGAGCCGTACTCCGTCCAGTTGTTCGTGATCGCGTGCACGCTGACCGACATCGAGTTCGCCCTGTCAGAGGCGTACAGGTAGAGGAAGAGGTCAACCGTGAGGAGGGTCGCGTTCGCGGGGATCGGGAACGTCGGGAATTGGAGGATCGCCCGGCTCCAGTTCGATTTGCTCGTGAACCCGAGTTTCAGGGTGTCGTTCGCGCCGAAGTTCGTGTTGGCGAAGCTGCCCGTCGCGATGTAGGTGTCGACCATCGAGGCAGGACCGGGCTGGAACGCCGTGCTCAGCGGGGGGCCGAGCCGCGACGTGTCCGCGATGAGGACGTCCCCTGGGCTGGCCGTGACATCGACGTTCGACCGCGCCAGCGCGAGCCCGAAATCCGCCGCGGTCGTGTCCGCGAACGTCCGGGAGAGCCAAGCGAGGCTCGCCCCGGAGGCTCCGATCGTCGCGTTCACGAGGCCGTAGTCGGACGGGTTCGAGAACGCCCACTCCGCTTGCTGCTCGCCCGCCGCCGAGGCCGTGACCGCGGGGTCCGCCGAAACTACCGCGGGGGCGACGAGGATCCCGAGGATCAGGGCGACGACCACGACCCGGAAACGGGTCATGGAAGCTTAGGGACCGGCCGCCCACGTAAAGGTTCCCGGGTCGTTATCAGACGCCCGAATTCTCACACCCTTCAAACTGGCCTGGTTAACATGTTAACCGGGGGACCTTGCGGTTCTCAGGCCGGCGGGGGTGGCCGAGGAGGCGGAGGCGCAGGATAGCTCGTCTCGCGGCGGAGGACTGCATCGAACGTTTATCCCGACGCACCGCGTACCCGCGTCGATGGTCCGCGCGGTCAAGCCAAGCCGCAAGCGCGACGGACGTCTCGGCCCGCCCCAGGGCTATCCGAAGGACCTCGAGAAGTACGCGGACCCCGCGAACTGGAAGTACCCCGTGCACACGCCGTTCCACGCGCGCGCCGCGCGGCGGTACTTCAACGAGCCTCGCAACCGTGCGAAGTACACGCCGGAGGAGCAGGCGTACATCGACAAGAAGATCAACGAGGCGCTCGAGCGGTTCGGGGTCGCGGTGAAGATCCGAGGCGGAACGATCGAGGACGAGGCGGGCACGATCCAAGCCGACGTTCCGATGAACAAAGACATCGACAAGATGACGTTCGACGACCTGCTGCTCGTCTTCCTCGGGAAGAACCGCCTCGCTTCCGCGCGGGGGATCGACCCCGGGGCCGCCTCGGTCGACAAGGAGACCGAGACGTTCCTCGCCGGCACGGTGAAGGAGTACTCGGTCCTGATTGACCGGCAACGGCGGCTCGTCGAGCACGATTGTGTGGACTTCAAGACGAATCGCGCGGTGGGCCGGCTCTTCTGCAAGCATCTCGGAGCGTTCCTCATGCAGGCGGACCGGACGCGGGCGACGCGCCTCCTGCGTGAGCTATTGCGGGAGAGGGACCACTGGACATTCGCGTGAGCGCGGCCGGCGCGCTCTGACATCCTCGTCGTCGTTTATCGAGGAGATGATCCCCCGGGGGAATCCATCCGACGCAACGGTACGGCTGCCCTACGAAAATGAGCAGGTTTCTGTCAACGACGACTCTTGCACCCGAACGCCACACATGACGTTTCCGAGCGACCGCATCGCAGGCAGAACCATTCGTCCTTTCCAACGTCCATCATATCTCGCCGGCCGCATTTGCACCAATCGGGACTCGGCGATTGGGGAGTCAACCCTGCGCTCGCATGAGGAAACGAGGTCCCATATTAGTCACAATCACGGATTGACGAATGGCCGCGGTTGGGCCCGGCCGCCTCACAGCCGGCTGAAGTCCGCCTCACGGTCCTTCCTCCTCGCCTCGCGTTCGGCCGCCGTCGAGAGCGGTGCGGCGCACCCGGGACACGCCCCTCCCGAGTCGACACAAGCCTTGCAAAGCCATGCGCCGCACACATGACGCTGGACGCCGGGGGCGCGATGAGGCGAGCAGTTCGGTGGGAGACCGCCACCATCGATTTTCCCGGCGGACCTCGGCGACTCCGGCCTCCTTGAGACCGGGGTCGGCTCCGGGTCTCCTTCGCCCTTTTCTTCCGTGAGCGCCTCGCCCCTCGGCTTCTTGCGCTTCGATTCGGGCGCATGCCTCGTCGAGATCTTGTAGCCACCGCCCTCGAAGATCTTCAGGGAGACCTCGAGCTTCTTCGCCTCGAACGGTCCGAGGTGGAGTTCCTTCGCGAGATCGACGAGGTTCCACTCCTCTTTCGGGAGGTCCATCGCCTGCCGGATCAGGTCGTCGTTGTGCCACTCCGGGGTCGGCTCGAGCGGCGCCTCGCGCACCCAGTCGATGTAGCCCCAGATCGTGCGGGCTTCGTCCAGGTCGACGTGCGGCAGCACGGTCGTCACGTCCGCGAGCCGGATCCGGTCCAGATTCGCCGCGTTCTCCACGTTGCGCAAGACCGCGGCGCCGACGGCCTCGTACTTCCGGAGCGCCTCCGGCTCGATTCGGTCCGGGGCGAGCGGCGCGGGTTCGTTCACGTACCGGATGACCTCATCGAGGAGCTCGAGGGGCACGGAACAATACTTGAAGATCTCGTCACGCGTCGCGGGCCGCTTCAGGTGCGCCTCGAACCGGACGACCGCCTCGGCGAAGCCCTCGACCGTCGCGGCGTGGATGCGCTCCTCGGCGCGCCGCCTCCCGTCCGCCGCCGGCTCGTACGCCGGATCGAGGGCGAGTCCCGCGTCGAAGCACTTGAGCGCGTCGTCGAAGCGGCGAACGTGCAAAAGGGCGAGCCCCTTGCTCGTCCACGTCGCCTTGTCCCGCGCGTCCAGCCGCAGCGCCTCGTCGTACGCGGATGCGGCGGCGTCGTACCGGCCCGCCCGTTCGTCCGCGAGGCCGAGGGTGGTCCACAGGGCCTTGTCGTCCCTCCGCGATTCCGTCGCGCGGGCGAGCGCGTCCGCCGCGTCCGGGTACCGCTCCAACGTCAGGAGGACGAGGCCCCGTCCGCGCCACGCCGCGCCGTGCGACTCGTCCGCGTCGATCGCCGCGTCGAACGCCGCGAGCGCCTCGGTCGGCTTGTCGAGGGCCTGATACGCCTCGCCTCTCCACGTGAGCACGGCCGCGTCCGCCGGATGGGCCCTCAGCACGAAGTCGAGGCAGGGGATCGCCTCGGCGGCCCGGCCCGTCCGCAGGAAGCACACCCCTTTCGTGCGATAGGCGTCGTAGTTGTTCGGATCCTTCCCGAAGACGATCGTCACGAGCGACAGCGCGTCGTCGAAGTGAGACTCCGCGGCGAGGCACATCGCCTTTCCGTTCAGGAACTCGAGGTTCTCGGGATCCAGGAGGAGGCCGTCGTCGAAGGTCCGAAGCGCGTCCACGACCCGGCCGGCGTCGAACAAGAGGCGGCCCCTGGCGGCCAGCGCGGTGCGGTCGCCGGGGTTCAGGGAGAGGGTGCGGTCGTACGCCTCGAGCGCCTCGGCCTTTCGGCCGGCGCGGACGAGCAACGCGCCTTTCGCGTTCCAGGTGCGGCGGTCCATCGGGTCCACGCGGGCGGCGCCGTCCAACTCCTCGAGAGCCGCGTCGAGCTTCCCGAGGCGCTCCAGGGCGACGGCCCGTTCGCGTCTCGCGTCCAGGTCGCGCGGGTCGATCTCGAGCAACCGCTCGCCGGCCTCTGCGGCCGCCTTGAACGAGCCTTGGGACGCCAGGAGGTCCCGCTTGGCCCGCAGCAGGTCCGCCCGGTCCGGCGCGAGGCCGACCGCCTTCCCGATCGCGACGAGCGCGTCCTTTCCCTGGCCGATGGCGCTCGCGTACCGCGCGCGCCGCGCCCACGCCTCGACGTCCTTCGGGTCCGCGACGGTCAGCCGACCGCTCGCGTCGAACGCCTCCTTCGTGCGGCCGAGCCCCTCGAGGGCGGCGCAGAGGCCCGTGAGTGCGGCCTTGTCCTTCGCGTCTGCCGCGACGACCGTCTCGTAGATCGGCACGGCCTCCTCGTACCGGTGCAACTCGAGGAGACACGATCCCTGCTTCAGCAAGGCGGGCGTCATCGCCTTGTCCCGGAGCGCTGCCTGTCCGTACGCGTTCGCGGCCTCGTCGTATCGCTTGAGCCACTGGAGCGCGGTGCCTTTCCCGAGCCACGCCTTCGCGCTGTTCGGTTCGAGGGCGAGGGTGCGGTCGAACACCGCGACGGCCTGCTCGTACCGCGTCGCGCCTTCGAGCGACACCCCGAGCAGGTACCATCCCTTCGGATCCGCGGGCGCGTAGCGGGTCGCGCGGTCCAGGGAGTCGACCGCATCCGCGTAGGCCTTGAGCCAATACTGAATCCGGCCTTTCTCGAGCCACAGGTTCGCGGACGCGGGGTCGGCCTCGATCGCGGCGTCGTACGCCCGGAGGGCATCCTCGTACCGGCTCAGGTGGGAAAGCAACGCGGCCTTCCGCGCCGCGGCCCCGGGGGCGCGCGGATCGAGACGCAACGCCGCCTCGTAAGCGCCGAGCGCCGCCTCGGGTTCCGAGAGCCCTTCGTGGGCCTCGCCCTTCGCGACCCACGTGGATCGGTCGGATGGGTCTTTCGCCAGGATCAGGTCGCACGCGCGGAGGAGCGCCTTCGGGTCCTTCGAGAACCGCAGGGCGTCTCGCTGTCCGCGGATCGCGTCGAGGTCGTCGGGCGCGACGACGTGCAGCTGCTCGAACGTCGCGTACGCCCTGTCCGACTGGCCGAGGGCGAGCTGCGCCCGGCCTTTGTCCCGCAGGGCGCGGAGATGGTGAGGCTGCAGCGCCAGGATCGCGTCGCAGGCGGCCACGAGGTCCGCCCACCGCTCCGACGCGAGGAGCAGCTGGCGCTTCGCCTCGAGCCCGTCGTAGGAGCGGGGCTCGACCGCCAAGAACGCGTCGAAGGCGGCGAGCGCCTCCTCCCGCCGGTTCAGCTGGAGCAACGCGTGCGCCTTCGCAAAGAGCGCGGGGCCATGTCGCGGGTCAAGGGAGACGACCTTGCCGGCCTCCTGCACGACCTCGTCCCACCGGGCCAAGGCGCGCAACGCCTCCAAGCGACCGATGTGGGGCGCGAGGGCCTTCGGGGTGAGGGCGATCGCCCGATCGTACGAGCCGACCGCATCGACGTTTCGCCCGATTTTCCGGAGCAACTCGGCCCGGACGAGCCACGCGACCGCATCCCCGTCCCGGAGCCGAACCGCCTCGTCGTACGAGCGCAATGCCTCCTCGTTCTGGTGCGATGCCGCGAGGACGTCGCCTCGGAGCCGCCACGCGTCCGGGTCGTAGCCGTCGAGCTGGATCACGCGGTCGAGGCAACGCAACGCCCGCTGCGGGTCCTGCGCGCGGACGTACGCGAGGGCCTTGCCCTCGAGGGCTCCCTTGCACGCCGAGTCGACGCGAAGCGCACGGTCGTAGGCGGACTGAGCCTCCTCGATCTCGTCCCTCCGCCGGTGGGCCTCGCCTTTCCTGAGCCAGAGATCGACGTCCTCCGGCACGAGCGCGAGGACGCGCGCGTATCCATCCGTGTCGTCCGGGTCGAGATTCACGACCTGGATGTACGCCCGGATCGCCTCCGGACGCTGGTCCAGGGAGGCGTGGGCGTTCCCTTTCCGAGCCCAGACGCCTTTCGCCGTCGGCTTCGCGCGCAGGGCGGCGTCGTAGTACGGGATCGCATCCGCCGGGCGGCCCGCCGCGACGAGGAGGTCTCCCTGCACGGCGATCGCGCGGACGTTCGCGTGGTCGCACTGGAGCGCCTCCGTCGCTGCCGCCTGGGCGGGCTCGACGTGGCCGACCGCGAGGAGGCCCGCCCCGACCCGTGCGCACGCCTCGGCCCATTCCTCCGGGCGTTCGATCGGCGCGGTCCGCGCCTCCAGTAGGCCGAGCGCCTTGAGATACGCGTTCGCCGCGCGGCCTTCCGCGCCCGCATTGAGCGACGCGCCGCCGGATTCGACGAGCCGGCGGACCTTTTCGAGGGTGCGACCTTCGCGATCCAGGAAGCCTTCGAGGAGAGCCATCCCTGTCATCCCATCCCGCGCACGCGGCCCGCTGGGGGTCGCGTCGGACAACTGGCCGACATGCAGGCTGGATGACTTATAGATATCGCCAACGGGCTCCGCATGTGGACAATCACCTTGGGGCGAATCAGCGAAGCTATGGTGCCGATGCCGCTAAATACCGGGGAGCCGATTCACGACGGACAATCGTCGGACGGATGGGACGAATGACCAAGGGCGATTCAGGGGCCGCGGATCCGGTGCGGCTCCGTAGAGAGACGCGAGAGTGGCTGACGACGCGCACCATCCCGAACGTGCGCGAAGTCGCGAGGGACCTCGGGAACGCGGGCGAGGACGTGCACGACCTCCTCGCCGCGATTGACGAGCTGGAGTCGCTCGTCCGCGGGAAGCCGATCAAGTCGCCCGGGCGTGCGACGGCGAAACGGCATCCGTAAGGCGTGCAGGGACCGAGATTTGGACGTACGTCTTGGCTAGACAGCCTCCGACAGGCGAACGCAAAGTCGACCGAGGACCGAGGAGACTGTAGATCGGCCGAGAGCGGCGTTGGCAGGAAAGGCCTCAAGTATCGAAGGCGAGTGTCCCCGAACCGAGCGTGGGTAGTCTAGCGGTAGGACACCGGCCTTCCAAGCCTGAGACGCGGGTTCGACTCCCGCCCCACGCACTGGACCTGGGCCAGAAAAAGAAGGCGACCGGCGGAGTCGTGGAGGCGACCCTCTCCGCCGATCTGTGGGATGGATGGGTGATCGTTAGCCGTCGTCGTCGGACGCATCGAAGTCGAGCGAGCATCCGTACGAGGCGTAGACGTCTTGCCAGCTGTGGTCTTCTCCCGACTGCATGTCGTTCATCGGGGCCATGATCGCTGCGCTTTGCACGAACGTCCGAAGAGATGGCGAGTATAAAGCAAGGAAGGGAGGGGAGGTCCGCGAAAGTACTCGGCTGGAGGTGTGAAAGTACTGTCAGGCCCGCCGTCCGTATGGGATCATTCGTCCGCACCACAAAGCACATCCCCGCACCTCGGGTTGGTCCCTTCGGTGCCTTTCGATGGATCGCCTCTGGTCGGATCCAAAGGACCGGCTGCTGGTCGTCCTCGCGCTCATCGCGCTCGTCATCTTCCTTGGTTGGTACTCGTTCAGCGTTGCGATTGCGTTGCTCCGCATCCCGCTCACGGGCGATTCCACTCTCTATTTCATCGCATCCGTCTGGATCTCGGGGACGAGCGGCACCGCGCTCCTGCTCCTCCTCGGTGTGGGAATCCAGACGCACCGCCCCGGACCGTAAGGCCTGTTCCTCGGGTTCGTGATCGCGGAGCTCCTCGCGTCGGCGATTGGGATTGGCGCGGGGACCTGGTTCTATTGGTCCTTGCGCAATGGCCCCGGCTCATTGATCGAGATGGCACAATTATTAGCCAGCCTCGAAGGCGTCGCCGCCGGAGCCCACGTCGTCGCCGTGTTTCTCTTGCTCCTCATCGTCCTCGCGGGGCGGACGGCGGCGCCTCCGTTGCCAGTGAGTCTGGCGCCTCCCGCCCCGCCAAGCTCGTGACACGCCTCACCGCGTCGTCGGGCGCTCACGTCTGATTAGCCTAGGGCCCTCGACGGCGGGAGCGCAGGAACAGAATCGCGAAGGCGCCGATGGCTGCGGCGAGCGCGAAGGCGCCGGCGTTGGGAGCCAGGTAGAATAACGCCGCGAGTCCGAAGAACGCGAGACCTTTGAGGAACGCGACGGCCATCACCACGGGCTGCTCGGACATTTTCTTCCGCAAGTCCGCCATCGCCTCCGGACTATCTGCAGGCAAGCTCAGATCCGCCGCTCGGTCGCGGATCGCGTAATAGAACGGGTTCCCAGGCCGTACCGCGAGGATGGGCGCGCGGTAGGTGCTGACGAAGCCCCCTGAGAAATACGCAACAACCATCCACATGAGTCCGGCGACGAAGAACGCGTACGCGAACCCCATCCCTTCCCGGGCCGGGACTAAATCAGGGACGACGGAAAAGAGGGCGCCGATCCCGGTGAAGACGACCAACACGACCAACGAGTTACGGAACAGTCTGTGCAGCCCTCGCGACGCCGCCATCGTAGGCCCGCATCACAGCCGGCATCCACCCAGAAAAAGGATTCGTCGGAAACCCCGACAATCGCTGCCCTGGCGGGCAGCTACCGTGTCGTCAGCCACTCGAAGACGTGGTTCGCGACGAAGCTCCCGGCGACCGCGAGCACGAGGAGCGCGACCCCGCCCTCCCCCGCGATTACGAGGAACCCGACGAGCCCGAAGTCCGCGGCGAGGACCGCCCGGAGATGGGATGGTCGAACCGTCTCGACGAATATGATTAGGACCCCCAAGACCAGCAGAAACACGACGGCGGCATAGAGGGTCGCCACCGCGAGGTCCGGAATGAGGGCCATGAGCACGACGCGATGCCGCGGCGTTCCCTTAAGACTTCGGCGGAAGCCCACCGCCTGCGATCGGCTCTCCGCGCCGGCCTCAACCTAAGCGATCGACCGAACTCGTCGCCTGGTTGCGAGCAGGAGGACGGCAACTCCGAGGACCAAGGCGCCGAGTGCGAGAAAACCGACGATCCAGGAAACGATTGTGATGACCCCGGCGGCGGTGAGGAAGGCGCCGAGGCCGATCAGCACGAGGCTCGGGTCCGAGCGATCCTGCATCTTCCGCCGGACATCCTCAACGACCTCCGGGTTCAACGACGGGAGGCTCGACCGACCCCCACCGAGGAACGGCCGATTCTGAAAGGCGCCGGGTCCCAAATAGGCTGAGACGCTCATCCCGGTCGAATACCCGACCATCATCCAGGCGACCCCGAGCAAGATCGCTCCTCCACCGAGGGCGTCGGTGGAAGCGGAGGACGGCCATCCGCTCAACGAGACGGAAATCTCCGCAATCGGGACCAACAGGAGAAGGCTCGCGAGGTAGGTCGCCAGCGCCATTCGGGCCGAGTTGGGACTCCGCATCGAAGGGCCGACGCCTTCCGGACCATATCAGGGTTTTGCGGAGCCTCCCGCCACAGTGGGCGGACGGCTCGAGTTGAGATTCCTGGTGTCGAGGCCGGATTCGAACCGTCTATCGTCATCCAGTCGAGCGTCGCCGCTTCGGGGTCGGCCTCGGGAGGAACGCCTGCGCGGTCTCGAAGACCGGTGGTCCGGTCGTCAAGGCGGAACCTCGAGGACATGACGCACATGGACGGCCTCTCCCCTTCGTAGGTCGACCATCTCGCGAGCGGTGAGCCGCGCCGTGCCGACCGCGCGGACCGCTCCGGCGTTACGCACGACGACCTCATCGCCCGGCCGAACCTCCTTCGCGGCGTCGACGACCCCGACCGCGAAGACGTTCCCCTTCGGGAGGAAGTCTTCGATCTCGACCCAGTACGCGTCCCGGTTCGACAGGATCGCACCGCCTTCGAGCGTGAGCGACAGCATCCCACGGCCCGTGTGCATCGCGACCTGCCGACCGCCTTGCGCGATTCGGACGTTCGGGAAGCGACCGCGGAACGTCGCTCCGTCGACGAGGGCAACGCCAGGATCGCCGAACTGGAAGCGTGCGATGCGCGCCATCTCTTCTGCGAAGCGGCTTCCTCTCGCCACGCGCTCATGCCCAGCCGTCGCCCCGTTCAGCGCGGCCGTGAGCGAGGCGAGGGATTCGTCCGATGCCGGGCGTTCCTTCGAGGATCGGATTGCATCGGGAAGCGCCTCTTGGACGATCGGCATCTCCGCGCCCAGGTGCGCGACCACCGCATCGTAGTGATTCGCTTCGACGTAGGCCCGGAGGTCTTCGGCCAGGACCGCGGCCTCGTCCCGGCTCCAGTCGCCGGTGACGGGAATGTCGTACGAGCGGGCGGGATAGAAGCGCTCGAGCTCCCGCGGGATTAGGCCGAGCGGCGAGGTGACGATGACCTCGTGCACGACGGAGGGATTCTTCGAAGCCAAGATTGCGTCACGGAACCGGCGGTGGCTCCGACTCAGGGAGTACGGCTTGCGGGCGGAGCACGGCAGCAAGAGGAGGATCCGCGCGGACGGCGGCCTCGCATACCGGTCCCGCACCCGACGCCGGAATCGAACGACCTCGGGCCGCGTGAGCGACTCCCGCGAGTACGCGAGGAGCTCCCCCCCGGCGACGGGCGTGTACGGCTCCACGAGATCGTACCCGCGCAGGTCGAGATGCCGAAGAACGGCGGTGTTCCACGGCGCGTTCGCGAGGCGACGCTCGACGAGCTCCCGGAGGCGCCCGTGGGCGATGTGATTCCGAACGAGGAGCATCTCACGGAACAGCGCGCGTTCGTTGTGCGCCGCGAGGTCCTCCCCCGCTGTACATGCGGGGCAGCCGCACGCCTGTCGGTCCGCTTCCGCCAGGGGGAGCGCGCCGTCAGCGGTGTGAAAGAAACCCCGCGCGCTGTCAAGCCCCATCCGGCTCGAATCGACGACATCGATTCCAGCGTAGACGAGGACCGCGAGGTTCGACGGCGTCGCAAGGCCCGCGACCGCGAGGACCTTCCCAGGGCCGAGCTCCTCCCGCACGCGCCGCACCGCCTCGACGAAGTCGCGCGGCGACCGCTCGAACTCGGGCCCGTTCGCGAGGAACACGCCGTCTGCGGCTTTCGCGGCCTCGAGGTCGGACCCGCCGGCGACGATCGCGAGGTCACCGGTGGGAGCGGCCGGGGGCATGTCGAGGTCCGGCAGCGAGGCCGGCACGCCTCGCGTGGGCGGGAGATCGTCCGGATGGTCGGCGGGACGGGGGGCGAAGACGCTTCCGCTGACCCGGATCTGCGGCCGCGAGTCCGCCGTGCGTTCCCGCACGAACAGGACCTCGGCGTACTCGGGCGCCCTTCGGGCGGGGAGGTCCACGAAGAGGACCGTCGGGAGGGGCGTCGACCGGCCGCCTCGCAACCATGTTGCGTTTCGCCCGAGGCCGCCTCGGTGGAGGATTTCCAGCATCGATCCCAGTGGATGTGAGCGGCCCGGCATAAAACCGCGGCCCACTCGGGGCGGTCGGAAGGCGCAGACGAATTTCGGTTCCGGTGGGCCCAGGCGCGTGAGCTCACTCGAGGGCCGACGTGTTGCGCTCGATCAACGCGAGTTCCTTCGCCTCGAACGCGCGGTCGTCGACGCTCAGGATGAGCGCCGCCCGGTGCAGTGCAATCTGTTCGTTGACGTACTCGAGGAAGTGCAAGATCCGCGCGAAATCGTTGTTGATCATGAGATACTCGATCCCGTCCAGGAGGACGACCGCCCTCGGACCGTCGTTCACGAAGCTCCCGACGAGGTTGCTGAGGCTGTTCAGGTTGTGCGGGTCGATGTAGTCCTTGCCGAGGGTCGTCGACAGCCAGACCACGCGGATCTCGCGCTCTCCGCGCCGGCGGACGACGTGGTTCGGATGCTGCCGCGTGATGTACATCGGACGCCACCCGGCGTCGATCGCCCGGTGGAAGTAGGCGAGGCCTTTCTCCGGCTTGCGCTCCTTGACGAGGTAGGCGCGCCCTTCCTCGAGGTCCTTCTTCTTGCCGAAGAGCAGGTCTCTGAGAAGTTCGTCCTCCTCGAACGCGAGCAGGAGCGGCCACAGAAGCCGCTGCATTTTCGGAACCGGCTTGCCATCCGGAGGTCCGTCTTTATACGTATGGTATCGCGTATCGGGGGTGAGATTCAATCCGCACCAAGGATCATCGCGCATGAGGAGTGCGCCGCATGCTCTCCTAGTGCCACGTCATTGGGCCGACGAGCGGCAACTCGCGCCCGCAGTTCATGCAGAACCGATGGTCCAGAGGATTCATGGCGCCGCAATAGACACACGTCGGGATCGCGGGGGCCTGCGGCCGCGGCGGTGCTGGCCCGGATGACTGCCGGATCAACAGCGCCGTAATCGCTACCATGGCGAGGATCACGGGCACGAGGATGAGCAATACGAGCGAGAGACCTCCGGAGAAAATGAGCGAGAGTTCGGACGGCGGTGGACTCGGCTCGCGGTACGTCAGGGTGATCCGATCGAGCCGTGGCGTTATCGACGCGTTCAACGTCACGGGCGCGGCGACGACCTGCGCGAACCGCGCGCGCGGGAGGTGCAGCCCCGCGGGACCCGGGAAGAGGACGGGCGGGGATGGACTGGACCAGGAGAAATCGGGCATGGAGGTGTTGCCGACCCACACGCTCACCCCGATTCCGGTTTCGGCTGAAACGGTCCCAGACCAGTCGACGGTATCCCACGACGTCGTCGCCGTGCCGGAATCGACGACGGCGGACGCGAAGACGCCCGTGGCCGCGTACGTAATCGCGCCGCCGGGCCTGAAGGTCGCGACCCCGATCCGCCAGCTCCAGCCCCCGCTGGTACCGCCAAAGTACATCCGCGTCTCGCTCCCGACCGTGACGGTCTTCGCGACGGCGACCCCGGCGCCGTCCCATGCTCCCGAGGCGCCGACCCGCAAGACCGGGTTCGCCGCGTCTCTCGTCCAGGTCCGACCGTCGGTCGACGTGGCATGGCCAATCTGCGGGAGCGGGAAACCGCCCGTGTAGTACAGCTCGTAGCCGGAGGATCCGACGACGATGCCGGTGGGATGAACGCGCGACTCCTCCCACGAGACGTCGGGGGACATCAGCGGATTCGCGGGGTCTTCCGTCCAGTTGATTCCGTCCGGAGAAGTGGCGCGCCCCATCCGGTACGTGTAGTCCCCGGAGTGGCCCGAGAAGTACATGGTGTACGTGGAGCCTTCTCGGACTACGACGGGCGTGCTCGTGGTGGCGCTATCCCACGGCGCAAGGCCGCTGAGCACCGGCGCACTCCCGTACCGCGTCCAACTGATCCCGTCCGGCGAGGTCGCGTACCCGATCTGGATCGCGACCGGCCCGTCCCCCGCATACCACATCTTGTAGAGGGCCCCGTCGTGAATCACGACCGGGTTGCCGAGGTTTTGGTCCCACCCGAAGGGGTTGCCCGTATACACGGGGTTCGATGGGTAGCGGGTCCACGCGACGCCGTCTGAGCTGGTTGCGTATCCGATGGCGCACTGGACCCCGACGCACCCCTGATACCACATCTTGTAAAGGCCGCCTTCGTAGAGGACCGTCGGGGAATCGACCCAGTCCGCCTCCCATCCCGTCCCGGGGCCGAACACGGGATTCGCCGGGGACCGGGCCCAGTCGGTCACGGTCCGCGCGAGGAGCAGATCGCCGGGCGACGTCGACGCGTCGAGGTCCGTCAGTCGGCCGGACAGGAAGTCGGATTGACTCGTCCACGTGAAAGAGGCAGCCGCCGATGCGATGAGCGCGAACGCGGAGAGGATCCCAAACGTCAGTGCGAGCGAGGCGACGGCCACGCGGGCGGACGAGGCGCGGAGCGTCAAGCGGTCCTCCTCGATACGAGGGCCGGATGAGAGGAAGAACCTTCCGGCCCGGCGCCGGGCCCTCCCCGGGCGGTTGCCCACCGTTCCACCGACGGCCCAGAAGCTTTATCGGCCGAGGGCTTTTCGTCCGCCATCAATGGCGCCTTCTCGCGTGGGGATCATCGGTGGGTCGGCGTTGGGGGATGCGTTCGCGCTCGAGGAGGAGCAGGCGAAGTTCCTCGTCACGCCGCACGGCGCGCCCAGCGATCCGCCGCGCATCGGCAAGCACGGTGCGCTGACCGTCGCGTTCCTGCCTCGCCACGGCCATGATCATCGAATCCCGCCGCACAAGCTGAACCACCGCGCGAACCTCTGGGCGTTCAAGGAACTCGGCGTCACGCGGATCCTCGCGACCTCCTCGACCGGCTCCCTGAAGGAGACGATCCGCCCGGGGACGTTCGTCGTGCCCGACGACTTCGTCTCCTATTGGGACATCCCGACGTATTACGACGAGCGGGTCGTGCACGCGATGCCGTCCCTCGACGAGGGCCTGCGGAATGCGCTCGTGGCGGGCGCGAGGGACGCCAAGGCGACGGTCCGTGCGCGGGGCGTGTACGTGCAGACGACGGGGCCGCGCCTCGAGACGCGCGCCGAGATCGCCCACTTCAAGTCCATCGGCGATGTCGTCGGGATGACGATCGCCTCCGAGGCCACGCTCGCGAGCGAACTCGGGATTCCCTACGCCGCCCTGTGCACGGTCGACAACTTCGCCAACGGGATCGTGGACGAGCCGCTGACGTTCGAGCGGATCCGGGAGACGCAGCGGGCGAACGCGGACCTGACGAAGTCGATCGTCGTCAACGCCCTGGGGCACCTCGGATGAGCCTTCTGATCAAGGACGTCCAGCTCGAGGGCGAGGTCACCCAGATCTACATCGAGGGCAACCGAATCGCCGAGATCGGAAAGAAGCGCGAGGCGGACACGGTCCTGGACGGGAAGGGACGGATCGCCCTCCCCGGCCTCGTGAACCTGCACACGCACGCCGCCATGACGCTGTTCCGCGGCTTCGGGGACGACATGGACCTCGGGACGTGGCTCGAGACGAAGATCTGGCCCGCGGAGGCGCACCTCACGCCCGACGACGTCTACTGGGGCACGAAACTCGCCTGCCTCGAGATGATCAAGACCGGCACGACGACGTTCAACGACATGTACTTCCACGTCGACCAGGCGGGGAAGGCGGTGAAGGAGATGGGTCTCCGCGCGTTCCTCGCGGAAGGAATCGTGGACCTCAACGACCCGGAGCGGGCGGCGAAGCAGATCCGGGCCGCCGACGAGGCGAACCGCAAGATCGAGTCCCTTCGGACCGACCGCATCAGTGGGGTCCTCGGACCCCACGCCATCTACACGGTCTCGAAAGATTCGCTCCTTGGCATTCGAGAGCTCGCGGACAAGACCGGCTCCCTGATCCACCTCCACCTGTCGGAGACGAAGCGCGAGGTCGACGACTGCCTGGCGGAGACCGGGATGCGACCCGCCAAGTACCTCGACTCGATCGGCTTCCTCGCGAAGGACGTCATCGCGGCCCACGGATGCTGGCTCGACGCGGGCGAGATCGAGATCCTCGCGCACACCGGCACCAGGGTCGCCCACTGCCCCGTGTCGAACATGAAGCTCGCGACCGGCCAGGCGATGCCCTACGTCGCGATGAAAGAGACGGGCGTCGTCATGGGCCTCGGCACGGACGGCGCAGCGAGCAACAACAACCTGGACATGTTCGAGACGATGAAAGTCGCCGCGCTCCTGCAGAAGCACGCCCACGGAGACCCGAAGGTCTTGCCTGCGCTCGAGGCGTTCGAACTCGCGACACTCAGCGGCGCGCGGGCGCTCGGGATCGACGCCGGGATCATCGGCGTGGGACGGCTCGCGGACCTCATCCTCGTCGACCCGAGGCGGGCCGAGGTAACCCCCCGACACGACGACTTCAGCAACTGGGTCTATTCGGCCCATGGGAACATCGTCGACACGACGATCTGCGACGGACAGGTGCTGATGCGCGGTCGCCGGGTCAAGGGCGAGGCGGAGATCCTCGAGAAGGCGGCGGCGGTCGCGCGAGACCTCGTGTCGAGGCCGTGACGATGGCCCTGGAGCGACTGCGGGCAAGCCTCGCTGAATGCCCCGTCGTGAAGTTCGGCGAGTACGAGTATTTCGTCCATCCGATCACGGACGGCATCCCCCTGGGACGGCCGGAGGTCCTCGACGAGGTCCTGGCGGAGCTCGCGCGAATCGGAGATTGGTCGCGCTGCGACAAGATCGTCACGGCGGAGTCGATGGGCTTCCCCCTCGCGGCCGGCCTGTCCATGCGGGTCCGGAAGCCGTACGTGTTCATCCGCAAGCGGCGGTACGGACTGCCCGGGGAGGTCTCCCTCAAGCAGACGACCGGTTACTCGAGGACGGACATGTTCATCAACAACATCCGCAAGGCGGATCGCGTCGTCTTCGTCGACGACGTCGTCTCGACCGGCGGCACACTGCTCTCGATCGTGAAAGCCATCCGGACGATCGGCGCGGAAGTCGTCGACATCCTGATTGTGTTCGAGAAGACCCGCGAGAAGGGCCGCATGGAGGAAGAAATCGGCGTGCGGATCAAGACGCTCCTCCCGGTCGAGGTCGTCCAAGGGAAGCTCGTCGAGCGCGCCTAGGGCGGATCGGAGGATGGCGCCTCCGCGGACTTCGCCCGCTGGCGCTCCCGGTCGACGGCGGCCAGGGCCCGCTTGAACACCGGGGCGGGCACGACGGACACGAGGACCATGACGACCACGATCACCGAGAAGAGGGCTTGGCTGATCACGGAGGCCGTCAACGCGGCGAGCGCGACGATCAGGCCGACCTCCCCGCGAGGCGTCATCCCCCACCCGACCGCGAGGGACTCGGGCCGTGACATCTTCGAGAGCCGCGCCGCGAACCCGCATCCGACCACTTTCGTCAGGATCGCCACGACCGCGAGGACCAAGCCAAACAGGAAGAGCGAGGGGTCGCGGACCGCGGCGGGCAGGTCCACCTGGAGGCCGAGGGAGATGAAGAAAATCGGGGTGAAGATGGCGCCGAGGTATCCTGCGCCTTCCGTGAAGTCCTCTCGTAGCGGCGTGTTCGCAAACATGGCCCCCGCCAAGAACGCGCCCACGACGGCGGAAAGACCGATCAGCTCCGCGACGAACGCGTAGAGGAACGTCACCGCGACCGCGGCGATGAAACCGCCGTGCCTGAGGCCGAGTTTCGTCGCCTCCGCCTGGACCCGGACGACGATCCGCGAGAAGAGGTAGAGCCCCACGGCCAACCCGACCCCGAGGAAGAGGACGGCCGTGCCGACCAGGACCCCGATCGACAGCGGATCCACCTGCCCGCGGCTGGCGCCAACCACGAGTGAGAGGACCGCGAGGCCCAGGATGTCGTCGACGACGGCCGCGCCGAGGATCGTCTTGGCCACGGGCTCCCTCATCAGACCGAGGTCCAAGAGGACGGCGGCCGCGATTGCGACGCTGGTGGCCGTCAGCGTGGCGCCCACGAAGATCGCCATCAGGAACTGCGACGCGTTCGTCCCGACCTCGGATGTCGGGACCATGAAGTACGCGGTCAGGGCCCCGAAGACGAACGGGAGCACGACGCCACCCGCCGCCACGATCGAGTTCCTCTTCGTGTAGATCGCGCGGAAGTCGCTCTCGAGCCCGATCAAAAACAGGAGGAAGATCGCACCGAGGGCCGCGAACGTCACGACGAGGGTCTGGTCGAACACGAACCGGTACGGACCGAGTGCCGCGTTCCCCACGACGGTCGGCCCCAAGAGAATTCCGACGGCAATCTCGCCCACCATCGTCGGCTGGTGAAGTCGTTTGATCGCGAAGTGGCCCAGGGTCGCAACGACCAGGAGGATCGTCAACTGCTCATAGATGGCCTCGGTCCCCGCCATCGCGAACCGAAACGCGCGGACCGTATTAAATCGCTAAGCCGGGGGAACCACCGGAGCGGACGACCAAAGACAGGTTCAGGCCGAGCGCTTCGACCTTGCGCGGCGGGCCTCTTCCTCGGTCACGATGACGCTCAAATGGAGGACGCCGCGATCCGGATCCGGGTCGTATCGGATGCTGCGACCCTCGGACAGAATTTTGTGGTACTGAATTTTCACGGTTCCCGGCGTTCCGGACACCGCCGAAAGGTAATGAAACGCAATGACGTGGTTCTCCAATGCGATAGGTGATAACGGATCGCACGCACGCGCACTTGCGTTCGCCGTCGATCCGGCAAGAAAAAGAAGGGATGGGAAGAGACGAATCGAGACGGTCCGGCTACTGCTTCAGCATGTCGAGGCCGTTCCAGTCGCCGCCGAAATCCTTGACTTGGCCGGTCGCGAGCTGGAACCGCGCGCGAAGCTTGCCGTTCTCAAAGAAGATGTATGCGTTCCGAAGGCAGGAAGTGTAGAGGTTCTTCCGCTTGCCCTTCTGCGTGAGGATTCGCTCGACGCACTGGATCAGCCCGACCTCTTCCAGGATCCGAATCTTGCGGTAGCACGCCGCGATCGGGATGCCGTATCGCTGGCTGATTTCCTGGGCGCTGATCCTCCGCTTGTACGTGGCGAGCAGGATTTTCGCGCTGTATTCGTCCGTCAAAAGCTGGGATGCCTCGAGGGGTGACAGCAATTTCGAGGCCCCTTGAAATTCGACGCCGTTGTCCGTCGGTAAGGCGTTTTCCTCCACGGTAGCGACCCCGTTCTGTCGCCGTCGATGCCGTTTTGGGATATTTAAGCTATTGCGATTGATTATCAGACAAAATACTCGTTTGTGCCGATGATTATCAAAGGACCGGAAACGCGCGCGCCCGCGCGCGCTCACGTGTCGAGCGACGCGTTCAACTCGATCCACTTCCCGCCGAGGTTGTCTCGGTCCCCGTCGAACTCGAACTTGACCTTGAAAATGCCGTCCTGGTACACGAGCTGGGCGGATTTCAGGAGAGAACGGTACAGCTTCATCGTCTTCCCCTTCGGGGTCGTGACGATCTCCGCGACATTCAGGAAGCCCGCCTGTTCGAGCTCGTGAATCTTGCGGTAGCAGGCTGCGATCGGGATATCGTACTTGTCGCTGATCTCTTGAACGGACCGCGAGATAGCTTGCGTTGCGACGAGAATGCGCTCTGCGTACTCGTCCGTGAGCAAGCGCGAGACGTCCTTTTCTCGCATTGCTCGTCATTCACCCATGCGTATTAATTCAGCTATCTATCCGGTTCTCGAATTTGATACTCGCGGATCACGGGAGGCCGTCGGCCTGCGTGGGCCCACGACGGTTGCGATTCGCTCACACAATCGGACGCAGATCCGCCT
This sequence comes from Thermoplasmata archaeon, assembly GCA_036395115.1. Taxonomy (NCBI): domain Archaea; kingdom Methanobacteriati; phylum Thermoplasmatota; class Thermoplasmata; species Thermoplasmata archaeon. The sequence goes on from DASWDU010000001.1 coordinate 27,883, forward strand.
TCGGGACCCCGGCCGACACGTCCCAGGACAGGCTGAACAGTCCGGTGTAGGGTTTCGAGCCGTACAAGACGACGGAGCCGTTGATCGTCTCGATGTGGAGGACGACCCGGGCGAGGTTCTCCAGCTTCCCCGCCGACGCGCTCTGCGGCGTCACGAACCCGACGAACACATCCTTCCCCCGGCGGATCGACCCGAAGACGCCGGACATCTGCTCGAGCACCTTGTCGGAGTACACGGACTCGAGGGTGTCGAAGGCCATGAAGGCGAGGAAGGGCCGTTCCGATTTCGGGAGCTGGAACTCCACGTTCGACCACTTCAGATCGGAGTCCACGTTCGTCCCCTCCATGTGGAGGACCGTCCGCGAGACGTCTGCGGACCCCAGGGTCGCCGCCTCGAACACCCGCACGTGCGCGTCGAACGCTTCCGACGGGAGGTGAGGGGCGAGCAGCTCCCGCGCGAACTCCGCGGTCCCTTTCCGCGGCGGGACGTGGGCGACGCCTCGGCCCTGCGCGACGAAATTGCAGATGATCGCCATCCGGAGGAAGTCCACGTGGTCCAGGGGCACGGCGTTGGAGATCTCGAAGGCGACCGCCCGACCGCGGATCAAGCCGCCCGTAAGCCGGTCGAGGGACTCGAGTCCCGAGCTCACGGCGTCTTTCGACAGGTCTTTGATCGGCTTCCAGACCTGAGGCTTCTGGGGCCGGGCCTGCTCGTGGATCTCGAAAGCCGTGAGGCGTCCGCCGTTGAGGGTGTACAGGTAGCGATGCTGCTGGATCTGCTGGCCTCGCAGCTTTTCAATCGTGAGGACGCGGAGGCGGCGGCCCTCGTATTCCGACGAGACGAGACTCACGACGCCATCGCCCAGGTAGTCGAGGCGGGTCTCCCCGCTGCTCTCGAGCACGTAGAGCACGTTCTGCTTGCTGCCTTCGACGAGGTCCCGCTGCAACACCGTGATCAGACGGGCAGCCGGGATGCCGTAGTGCTCGGCGAGCGCGTCGATCGAGTCGATCAGGACGAGGGACCGCTTCGGCAGACGCGCGTCGACGAAGTCGTACGCCGCCTCGAGTTCCGGGAGGTCGAAGCCGAGCGTGACCTCGAGGAAGTTCCCCTTGACCTCGCCCGAGCCTACCGACTCCAGATCTCCTTCCTCGCCTTCCTTGCCCTCCTCGAGCTTCCCTTCGAGCTGGTTCAGCGCGTCGCGCGCGACCTTCGTCTGCCGCGGAGCCTTCGCACCCGTCTGGAGGCCCGCGGGCCTGATGCGGTCGTGAAGCCACGTGAACTGATTGTACAAGGATTCGTCCGAGACCCGGGAACTCAGGTAGTGAGACGACGCGACGTCCCCGGTCTCCTCCGTGAGCTGCAAGGCAAAGGTCGTCTTGCCGGTCCCGGCGGGGCCCTTCACGATGAGCGAATGGCCGCCCGGAGATTCGAAGAACGCGACGACCTCTCGCGGGATGCGACCGGCGGCGGGCATGGGAGCGTCGGCGGAAACAGAGAGGCCGGCTATACATAAGTTTCCCCCTGGCTGTCATTTGCGACCGGAAGACTCGGAAGACGCGGTGTCGCGGGCGATCCGCACGAAGCGCTGCGCATCCGCGTGCATGGAGAGATTGTTGAACATCGCGTACGCATCGTCGTACTCCGTGCAGATCGATCGGAGCCGCGACAGATCCTCGTCCGTGTACGTGTATCGGTACATCGACGGCCCCGGCGGGCTCCCGTGCAGCCGGAAGTATGCCAGCCCGTACGTCGCCGATTCGTGGTCGAACGGGTCCACCGCGTGGACCAGCCCCAGGTCCTCGCAGATCCGCTCGACGACGTGGGTCGCCCACGGACCGCGCAACTCGATGGCCTTCGTCGCGTCCGTCCGGATCGATTCGAAGAACCGATACAGGGCGGTCCGGTTCGCCTCCGACGGGCCAAACGAGGCCGGGGTCTGGAAGACGACGACGCTGGCCCGAAGGGCGTCCGCCACGGCCCGGGTCGCCTCCCATCCTTCCCGCACCGCTGGCGTGTCGCGGAACCCGCCGTACGCCGGACGCTCCTCTGGGGGGATCGCTCGTCCCGCGCGCCGGTACGTCGGCGAGGAGGCATCGTGGGTGATGAACTGCGAGGCCTTCACGCAGAATCGAAATCCGGGTGGGGCCGAGGCGCGCCACGTCGCGGCGCGCTCCACCGCGACGGGCCGATAGAACGTCTCCTGAATCTCGACCGCGTCGAGCTCCCGCAGTGCGTCGGATCGGCGGCGCCCGAAGCCGCACGTCCCCGTCCATATCACGCGGCGCACGAAGCGCGCGGGAAACCATAAAGACGGCCGTGAGGCATCGCGCCGAGACATGAAGAACGAGGAGATCGCCGCGCGGTTCAGCGAGATCGCGGACATGCTCGACATCCTTGGTGAAGAGACGTTCCGCATCCTGTCGTACCAGCGCGCCGCACGGCAGCTCGAGTCCGTCGCGGACGACATCGAGGACCTCGCTCGTCGAGGCCAGGTCGACCGGATCCCCGGCATCGGTCCCGCCCTCGCGGAGAAGATCGCCGAGTACGTGACGACCGGGCGGATCGCCTACCACGACGAGCTGCGGGCGAAGTTCCCGCCCGGCGTCCTCGACCTCCTGAAGGTCCGCGGGCTCGGCCCGAAGAAGGTCAAGATCCTCTGGCAGCAGCTCGGGATCACGGACCTCGACGGCCTGCGGACCGCGGCGCAGGAGCAACGGCTGCGACGCGTCAAGGGGTTCGGGGAGAAGACGGAGGAGAACCTCCTGAAGGCGGTCGAGCTCGCAAAGGAAGGGCAGGCCCGCGCGTTCCTCGTCGACGCGGCGCACGTCGTCGAATCGATCGTGGCGCACATGCACGCCACGAAGACCGTCGAGCGGATCGAGGCGGCCGGGTCGTTCCGGAGGATGCGCGAGACGGTGGGCGACGTCGACGTCCTGGCGGTCGCCAAGGACCGGGGCGCCGCGGGCGCGGCGTTCACGCGCACGCCCGGCGTGGTCGAGACCCTGGCCTCCGGCGAGACGAAAGTCGTCGTCCGCCTCGCGTACACGGACTATGAGGGGTCGCCTCGCACGATCCAGGTCGACCTGCGCATCCTGGAGCCGGGCAGCTGGGGCGCGGGCTTGCAGTACTTCACCGGCTCGAAGGACCACAACATCCGCCTGCGGACGATGGCGGAACGTCGGGGCCTCAAGCTGAACGAGTACGGCGTCTTCCGGGATGAGGCGCGGGTCGCGGGGGACACGGAGGAGAGTGTGTACGCCGCCCTCGGCCTCGCGTGGATTCCTCCGGAGATGCGGGAGGACCAGGGCGAGGTCGACCTCGCCGCGGCGGGCCGGCTCCCGACGCTCCTCGAGCCGTCGGACATCCGAGGGGACCTCCACGTCCACACGAACGCCACGGACGGGACGGAACCGCTCGAGGCGATGGTCGAGGCCGCCCGGCGACGCGGCTACGCCTTCGTGGGCATCTCCGACCATTCGGTCTCGGCGACCGTGGCGCGAGGCATGACGGCCGAGCAGGCGCTGAAGCGGCGGGATCGCGTCCGCTCCCTGAACCGAGCCGCCAAGGGCTTCACCGTGCTTCTCGGGACGGAGTGCGACATCCTCGATTCGGGGGAGATGGACTACCCGGACGAGGTGCTGAAAGAACTCGACTACGTCATCGCGTCCGTCCATTCGCGGTTCACCCTCCCGCGGAAAGAACAGACGGCCCGGGTCGTCGCCGCGGCGCAGAACCCGCACGTCGATCTGCTCGGTCACCCCACGACCCGCCAAATCGGTTGGCGCGGACCGATCGATCTGGACCTCGACGCCGTTTTCAAGGCGTGCGCCCGCGCGGGGACCGCCGTCGAGATCGACGCGGATCCGAGGCGGATGGACCTGAGCGCGACCCAGGCGCGCGCCGCGAAGAATGCGGGCTGCACGATCGCCGTGGACACGGACAGCCATGCGAGCGGGAACCTCGATTGGATGCGCTTCGGCGTCGGCACCGCCCGACGCGCGTGGCTCACGCCGGACGACGTCCTGAACGCTTGGACGCTCGAACGCGTCCGCGAGTTCCTCGCCTAGCCGGGGCGCGCCGCCGGGCCTCGAACGCTTCCGAGACCACGTCCCGGTCGTTCGTCCATCGGAGGAGCCTCAGCGCCTCCTCGCGGGTGGCCCATCGGGCCTCCTCGAACCCCGGCTCGGGCCGCACTGCACTGCCGATCGGCTCCGCGAGGAAGTACGCGACGGTCTTGTGGTAGTTGACGCCGGCGGGAGGCCAGTAGAACGAGTAGGAAACTTCACGGACGGGTCGGACCAGCTGTACGCGCAGTCCCGTCTCTTCCTCCACTTCCCGAACGGCGGTCTGCTCCAGGGTTTCGCCCGGCTCCACCCTCCCCTTCGGCAGGCCCCACATCCCTTCGTCTTCGCGGCGCAGGAGGAGGATCCGGCCTTTCATGTCGACGATGGCGGCCCCGCTCGACCGGAGCGGTTTCGTCGGCACCCCATCGTGGGGCGGCCGACTCCGAATCCGCGTGGCCCCGGCACGAACGGCTCGCACCGCCTTTCGCAGATCGTCTCGAATCGTTCGCTCGAGACCCCGATTGTACCGGACCGCGGCGGGATGGTACGTGGGCACGACCGGCACGTCGTCCAATGCGAGGGGTTTCGTCCGCGCTTCCTTCACATGGAACGCAGAGCCGAGGACGCCTCGGATCGCCGTCGAGCCGAGCGTCACGACCGCTTTCGGCCGAACCGCCGCGATCTGGGTCATCAGATACGGACGGCACGCCTCGATCTCGTCCGCGCGGGGCGAGCGGTTCGCGGGGGGGCGGCACTTCACGACGTTCGTGATGAAGACGGACCCGCGCGGGAGCCCCACTGCGCCCAAGGCCTTGTCGAGGACCTTTCCGGCGGCCCCGACGAACGGGCGGCCGGACGCATCCTCCGCCTTGCCCGGCGCCTCGCCCACGATCACGACATCCGCATCGAAGGGCCCGTCGCCCGGCACCGCCTGGATGCGGCCCTCGTGGAGTCGGCAGCGGGTGCACGTCCGGATCGCTCGGGCGGTCTCTTCGAGGACGACCGACGGGTCCGTGTCCGTCATGCCTCCGAAACGGCGCGGGCGCTCTTATCCTTCGCGGCGATCAGGACCTCATTCCGGCCCGGAGATTCGTCAGGTCGCGGATCTTCGGTTGTAGCTTCTCGATCCTCGCCTCGAGCTTGCGGCGGACCCGCTCGTAGCGCTGCTCGGCCTTCGTGCGGTTCGCCGTCTCGAACTTCAAGGCGTCGTGCGCGCGGCGGATGTCCGCACGGTATCCCGCCTCGATGCGTCGCAGCCGTTTGAGCTTGCGGTTGATTTTGTCCGCGGTGGGAATCGCCTCACCCCGGGTCCGGACGCCCGGACCGCCCTCACGCCACCGTGCGCTTCCGGGCGATCACGACATCGAGCACGCCATTGGTAAACGTGTACTTCAGGGTGTCGCGGTCCACATTCGCCGGGAGGTCGACCTTCGTGAAGTACGGACGGTCGCCTTCGCTCTCGAGGACGAGCATCCCGTCGTCAAGGCGGACGCGCACCTCGTCGCGCGAGGCCCCGGGCATCTCCGCCGTGAGGAAGATCGCCGATTCCGTCAGGATGACGTCGACGAGGGGGTCGCGGGCCCGGATTTCTTCGCCCTCGAGCGCGGGCCGCGGAGCCTCGAGCCGCGCTTCCCGCGTCCGCGTCGTGAAACCGTAGATGAACGGCTCGCGGAATACGCCGAGCTTCCCCTCGAAGGCGTCTTTCAGCATGCGGTGAATCGCCCGGCGGGTCTCCTCCAACTCGTCCTCAATGCTCATGGCGCAATCCGGCTCCTTACATCGGACCGCCAACGAGTTCGCGGTCCCGCTCCTCTAACCCGGTGTAAACAATGCGTTCCTAATACCATATAGTTTTCGAAGAGACAAGCTTGACCAGTGGATGCGCGACGCCCGCTGCGGATCGTCGAAGGTCCCGCACCGAGGGCCGCAGCGCTTCACTCCGACGCGGGCGGCGGACTCGCCGGCACCGCAGGTTTCGATGAAGAGGTCGGCGGCGCGGCGGACGGCGGTGGCGCGGCGGTCCTTGGAGAAATCCGGCCCGCGGCCACCATCGCGACCCGTTCGATGAGCATTCGGTACCTCGGGATCCCGACGAACTCGATCCGGTCGTCCACGAGGATCGCGGGCCCGAACTTGAGCTTGTACTTCGCTAGGAGCGGCCCGGACGCCTCCGGCGGGAGCACCTTGACCGTCCACTCGGGATGATCCGCCCGCAGCCTTTCCGCGACCTCCTGGATCCGCCCCTCCTGGTACTCCTGGACGGAGGCGAGGAACGTGACGGTCACCATGGCCTCCCGCCGGAGTACCGGGGCACATCCCTTAAAGTTTGTGCGCGCACGGGAGAAAAGAGAAGTTGGCGGAGGCCGTTCCCGCGCGCGATGCGATATCTCGTGGCGTCCGAGGCGGACGAGGCGAGCCGGGGGCAGAAAGAGGCTTTGCTCAAGGCGGCCTCGTGGAGCTCCGAATCGACGTTCGAAGGACGGCCCGCGTGGCGGTTCCGCGAGCTCCTCCTCGTCACGATCGCCGAGCCGCACCTCTACCGGGATCACCTCGATCGGGATCTCGAAGACGCCTTCGGCGACGCCGCCGATCTCGTCGTATACCTGTCGAAGCACAAGTCCGAGAGCGAGCGACCGAGCCTGACCGTCCACCCGATTGGGAATCCCACGGCCGCCCAATTCGGAGGACAGCCGGAGACGCTCGTCCCCTCGGCGCCCCGGTGGATGTCCGCAGCCCTCCGCGCGTTGAAGCGCGCGGCGGCGCCCCTCACCTACGCCGTCACCTTCGAGTCGACCCACCACGGACCGTACCTGACGTCGCCCACGTTCTATATCGAACAGGGGAGCACGGCCCGGGAATGGGGAGACGGGAGCGCGTCTCGGACGATCGCGGAGGTGCTGCTCGACCTCACGCCGCTCGACGCGCCGATCGCGGTCGGCCTGGGGGGCGGCCACTACGTGCCGCGGCACACGGACCTGGCGCTGGAGCGACGGATCGCGTTCGGCCATCTCCTCCCGGCGTACGCCCTCGAACGCGCGCCACCGGCGATCGTGGACCAAGCGATCGAGCGGACCCACGGAGCGACGGTCGCGTATCTGCACCGGAAGACGATCGGCAAGGAAGCGGTCCGTTCCCTCGAGGAACGGCTCGAGTCCCTCGGGGTCCGCGTCGTCCGGGAGGGGGACCTTCCCCTGGAGCGTGGGGACGAAACTTCATAAGCCGACGCTGAATACCAAACCGTCGCGGGAGGGGACGCATGCTGAAGGAGTGCGGTTCTCATGGATACTTCCGGGACGAGTTCTGTCCCCACTGCGGGAGCGAAGGCAAGTTCCTGCTCAACAACGAAGAGGTCGAAATCCTCGGCCGCACGATGGCGGGCGTCCTGCGGCACTTCCCGCAACGATACGGACTCGAGATGGACGCGCACGGATGGGTGGACCTCCGCGACTTCCTGACCGCGATCCAGATCCGGAACCGCCGGTTCCGCTTCGTGCGACAGCACCACGTCGTCGGCCTGATCGAGACGGACCCGAAGGGGCGGTACCAGTTCGAGGACGGAAAGATCCGCGCGACGTACGGACACTCGATGGACCTCGACCTCGACCTCCCGACGGAAGGGATCCCGGACGTGCTGTTCTACCCGACGACCGAGGAAGAGAGCCACCTCCTGCTCGAGGCGGGCCTGCGCCCCTCGGACCGAAAGATGGTCCATCTGAGCGCGACCTTCGAGGCCGCGATGGAGGCGGGTCGCGTCCGCATCCAAACGCCCGTGATCCTCGAGATCGACGCGAAGGCGGCGCGGGCCGACGGCGTCGTGATTCACAAAGCCGGGAAGACCGTCTATACGTCGAAAGAAGTCCCGGGCGAATTCTTGCGGCGCTCTACACGGGTCGAGGAAGAATTGCCTTCGCAACCGTCCGCCGACTCGCCGGGCTGATTTTCAATCCCGACGCGAAATATTAATGCCCAATATCTTTATGAAGGCCCGTCGGATATCGTCGAGTTCGGATGGGTGAGACATGCCTTCCGCCTTTGGATTGAGCGGCAACCCGGCGCTGCAGGATCACTGGATCCGTCGTCTCTTCGCCTTCCTCATCGATGCGGTCGTCGTGTTCGTGATCGGACTCTTCTTGGGGATTCCCTTATCCGTTTTCGGATGGGTGTGGTGGCTTCCGCCGCTCTTCTTTGGAATCATTTGGTTCGTGTACTCGATGCTCCTCGAGGGCTTCATCGGCGGGACGATCGGCAAGAGGCTGCTCTCGATCCGAGTCGTCGCGCTCGATGGCAATCTCAGCCTGATGCACACGATCGCCCGAAACCTCTCGAAGGTCTACTGGCTCGTCTTCCTGGCGGACCTCTTCATCGGGGCGGCGACCCGAGGCGACCCACGGCAGCGACTCTTCGACCGATTCGCACGGACGACCGTCACCCGGGTCGACCAGGGCGCCTACATGGAGGAGCAGTTCCGGATGATGCAGCACGCGCCGCCGTACCCGATGACCCCACAGGGCACGTATCCGCAGGCGCCACCGCCGTCCGCCCCGCCGCCGGCGCCGCAGCCCGCGGGCGCCTCCGCGGGGGCTGCCGCGGGGTGGCCGGGACAGGCCCCCCCACAGAGCACATGGCCGCAGCACTCGTGGGACGACCAAGGCAAGCTCGTGAAGGAGACGAAATTCTGCGCGGCGTGTGGCGGCCAGCTCGTCGCGCGGGGCGACGGCAAGCTCGCGTGCGTACGGTGTGGCGCCACGTACTGATCACGTCAGACGGCCGCGGAGCCACACGAGGTCGAAGGCGACCATCGCAAAGTAGCTCGACGTCAGGACGGCGCCGGATCGCGACGTGATTTTCCATTCGCCGAGCATGAGCGCCAGCAGCAAGAACGACGTCACGACCATCGCGCCGACGACGGGCAGGAGCAAGTCGACGGAGTGGGTCGACGGCCGCAGGATCCCAATCAGGCCGAGCGTCAGGAGCGTCGTGACGACGCTCGCCCCGATCCCCTCGCCGAGGACGAGGTCTGTGTAACCGCGACGGGTCGCGTGATAGGCGGCGGCGATGTCCGGGAGCGACGTGCCGAGCGCGACGACCGTGATCCCGATGAACCACGGATTCAGGCCGACGACGGCCGAGACGCCGATCGCGCCGCGGACGAGGAACTGCGCCCCCATCACGGACCAGAGGACCCCGAGGATGAGCCACCCAAGGCCCGCCCGGATCTCGATTTTCCGGCCGAAAATCCAACCGGTGAACTCGAGGCCGATCTTCAGGTCGTCGACCCGCTCCTGGATCTCCTCCGGCGGGCCCGTTCGCTGAGAGACCGACAGGTTGAGCACGTACGGGACGAAGAGCGCCATGAGGGCGAGGCCTTCGTATCGCGTGAGGTTCCCGTCGAGCAAGAGCGTCGCGGCGACCAACGTGACAATCGCGAGGAACACCGCGTCCCGGAGGACGATCTCGCGGGAAGTCTTGATCGGCCGCACGAGCGCGCTCGCGCCGATGACGAAGGCGATCGTGACCACGGTCGAGGCGAGCGCGTTGCCCAGCGCGATCTCCGGACTCCCTTCCTCGGCCGCGATGCCGCTCACGAGGAGCTCCGGGACCGCCGAGAGCGTGGAGACGAGGAGGGCGCCGACGACGAAACGGCTCCGCCCGATCTTCCCGGAGATCCGCGTGGCGTTGTCCGTGATGAACTTCGCACCTTGGTTGAGCGTGATAAAACCGATCGCGATTGCGACCGCCCAAGGCACCCACTCGAGCATCCCGCGTATTCCCTTCGGACGGACTCGCGACTCCTCCGCAACGCATCAAGCTTCGTTCCCGGCGGCGGGCGTTGACAAAGGGCATCCGAGTGGGGCACGACTTTATTATGAAGTCACGCGCCGGGCCGCCCATGTTCACCCGAACAAACATGATCGATGCGACCCCGGATCGCGTGTTCGCGGTCCTGACGGACCTCGGCCGAGCCCAGCAATGGATGCCGTCGATTCAGAAGATCGACCCGCTCACGTCGGGGCCGTTCGTGATCGGTACGAGTTGGCGGGAGACTCGGGCCGCCGGGAAACGGACGCTCGAGTCCATGGTCCGCGTGACGGCGCTGGAGCCTCCGACCCGGCTAGGACTCGAGGTGGACAGCAAGCCGATGAAGGGCCACCTGGAGTTCCGCCTCACGCCGAGAGGCGGCGGGACGGAAATCCAGTACGAGGCCGAGATGCGGGGCAAAGGGCTCTTCCGCCTGATGAGCGGCGCGATGAACCGGATGATGGCGGAGACCGACGACGATTTGCTTGATCGGCTGAAGGGCCAAGTCGAGCGGCGATAAGCCGCCACCGATCGGACGATTACGCCTCAGGTCACCAGCGCGCCAAGCTGTCCACTCTCGACGCCGCGCCGCAGCTCCATCGCGATCCGGCGCCCCGTGCTCATCGGCCTCCGCCACAGCGAGTTGCCGTACGGATGGCCGAGCGCCATGTGGATATTCGTCCCGCCGCCGATGCGCGGCGAGACGTCGTAGACCCAGAACCGCAGATCCTTGTCGACGGCCGTCTGAAGGGTGAACGGGCCGATGATGCCGGGCGCGAAGTACCGCTGCGTCGCCTTGACGTATGCCTCCGCGATCTCGAAGACATCCTTGAGACTCGACTCGCGCAACGTCGCGGCGTTGTGCCCCACGACGACGTATTCCGGGATGCGCTGAGCCTTCTCGAGGGAGAGCTGCTGGTCCGCCGGGAGCCGGACATGGCCGTCGAGGGATGTCTCGAACCTCCAGTCGACGCCGAGTAGCTCGAGCTTCTCCGCATCCTCCTCGATCGGAGAGTAGAAGAAATCGAAGTTGAAGATCGGGCCGATGATGTACCGCTCGATCCGCGCCTTTGCCAGGTCCGCCTTCGAGATCACGCCCTCCTTCCGAAGCGCCTCGGACTTCTCGCGATACTCCTTGAAGCTCGCCGCGGTGAAAAAGCCGCGCTCGAGCCTCTTCACCTTGTGCGGCAGCTTGACGATCGCGAGCCCGTCGATGTCGTTCGGCGAATCGAACTTCTCCGGCGCGGGCAGCTTCGCTTGCTCCAGGATCCAATAGTAGCTGCGCTCGTACTCGCGTTCCTCGGTCCGGAGGAGGTTGCGGCTCCCGAACAAGGGCACGCGGAACTCCTCCTCGATCGCATCGAGGTCGCAGTACGACGTGAAGGAGCGGTTGGGGACGAACACGGAGTTCGTGCCGCGGAGGCGCTCCTGAAGTTTGTCCGAGAGGACCTCGTCGAACTTCGCGAGGACGATCGCCTCGTCGACCATGCCGCGCTTCGGCCGGCCCTCCTTGTCTCGCACGGATCGGAAGAACCGCGCGTACGGGGTCGCCCGGCCCTTCTCGCAAATCACGAGGGTCCGAAACCCCTCCTCGATCGCGCCGTCGCAGACGTCGAGGGCGGAATGCGATCCGATCGACGCGACGCGGATCGCCGAGGGATCATATCCCTCGAGGATCTGCACGATCGCCTCCCGCTCGATCATCGCGCCCGCCCCGCCGGTGCGGCCGCATGGCCCGCGCCTGTTTAATGCTTTGGCACTTCGATTCTCCGACTCCCGGAAAACGTCTTTACCGATGAGACACTTCGCCGCGCATCGTATCGCGGGCGATCAAGTGGTGGGGTCGGGGATCGGTGGACACGGTCGTCCCCCTGGAGAGCCCAGTCCACCCTCGCCGACGACCCCTGGCAACCGCGGTGACAAGATCGATGTGACCGAGTTCTCCGCAAGCACGCGCGCGGCGAACCTCGAGCGGATGCGCCGGGAGACGTTCGACGTCCTGATCGTGGGAGGCGGGATCGTCGGTGCCGGCGTGGCGAGGGAGGCGGCGTGCCGCGGTCTCCGGACGGCCCTGGCGGAACGCGGGGACTTCGCGAGCGGGACCAGCGGGAAGACATCGCGCCTCGTCCACGGCGGCCTGCGGTATCTGAGGAACTACCGGATCGGGCTGGTCCGTCAGGGGGTGCGGGAACGCGATCGTCTCCTGGCGACGGCGCCGTGCCTCGTCCATCCGCTCCCGTTCGTCATCCCGGTGTACCGGGATCGGCCTCCCGGCGCCTTGGCGTTGCGGTTCGGGCTCCTCGTGTACGATCTCCTCTCGAAGGGAAAGGCGGTGCCCGGGCGGACGTGGCTCCGGCTCGAGCAGGCGATGGCTCGAGAACCGCGCCTCGCGGAAGTTGCGATCGCGGGCGCAGGGATATACTACGATGCGTGGACGGACGATAGCCGCCTCGTCCTCGCGGTCGTCAAAGACGCCGCGGCCGCGGGGGCGGTCGTCGCGAACTACGCCGAGGTCTCCGAAGTCATCCGCGAAGAGGAGACCGTGTGCGGCGGGCGCGTCCGAGACGGCCTCGCCGGCGATTCCTTCGAGGTCCGCGCGGGGGTCGTCGTGAACGCGACCGGGGTCTGGCTCGACCGACTCCGGACCCCGAGGCCGCACCCCACGATCCGGCCGACGAAGGGCGTCCACGTCTTCGTGCCTCGCGCGAGGCTCGGGCACCACCACGCGATCGCGCTCACGGTGCGGACGGACGGTCGGGTGGTGTTCGTCCTCCCTTGGGGAGATCTGACGCTCGTCGGCACGACGGACACGGACTTCGCGGGCGATCCGGACCACGTCGTCGCCGATCCGGCGGACGTCGACTACCTGCTCTCCGCGGTGAACGAGGCGTTCCCGGACGCGCATCTCACCCGCGACGACGTCGTGAGCGCCTACGCGGGCCTCCGTCCGCTGCTCCGCAAGCATGGGGAAGATGTGTCCGAGTCCGAGGTCTCTCGCGCGCACGAACTCTTCGAGGACGAGGACGGCCTCATCTCGGTGGCCGGCGGAAAGCTCACGACGCACCGGGCCATGGCCGAGGAGGTCGTGAGCCGCATCGTGGGCCGGCGTGCGACGGGGTCCACGAGCGACCGTTCGCTCGGCCCGAGCGCCTCCCCGCTCGAGGACTTCACGGACCTCGGACTGGACGAGGCCGCGGCGTCGCACCTCCAAATGAGATACTCGCTCGCCGCGGTCCAACGGAATCTCGAATCGCCCGGGGCGCGCGGCCGAATCGTCCACGGACGCCCCTGCCTCTGGGCGGAGGTCGACCTCGCGGTCCGTGAGGAGATGGCGCTCCGCCTTTCCGACGTCCTCGTGCGCCGGCTCGGGCTCTTCTATGAGACCCCGGATCAGGCGTTCGGCGTCGCGGTGCAAGTCGCCGCGCGAATGGGCCGGATCCTCCGGTGGAATCCGCGCACCGTCGAGATGGAGCTTGCAGAGTACGCGGAGCTCGTTCGGGCGCATCGCGCATTCCGCGAGGACCATGGCCGCTGAGACGCTCTTCATCGAAGGCGATGCCGATCCTCTCGGAATAAGAGATAGCCCCGGGCAGATTCGAACTGCCGTCGCGAGGTCTCTCCTCGGTCCGGAGGACCGATCCAGAGCCTCGAATCACTGGCCCGCGACCGAGAGCCGGTCACGATTGGCCGCTAGACCACGGGGCTGCGCGCGATTCAACGGGTAGGACGTATTTTGCCTTTCCTACTTGGTGGGGTGCGTTCCACGACTCCCCTCTGAACTCCAGCCGTGGAACAGTGAACTCCGGTTGTGGAACTGGGCCACCCACCTTCACCGGTCCTCTCCATACCCTTTTGTAGGCGCGTGATGGCTATCTCCGGAGGTCGGCGTAGACCCTGGCAAAGCCTTGCCGCCAACTCGGGTATTTCAGGCGCCAGCCGAGTTCGCGCTTGGCCTTGGCGTTGGTCAAGCCCGTCGATTCGGACATCATGGTGACCAAGCCGCCGCCGAACAGCTTCGCCAGCCACAATGGCACCCGGCGGGGCCGCTTGACGCCCAAAGCGTTGGCCATAGCTGGCAGCCATTCCCGCATGGGCGCCGGGTCGTCGTCGACCACGTTGTAGACGCCGGGCCGGCCGCACTCCAGGGCAAGCACCGTTGCGGCGGCAGCGTCATCGAGATGGATGAACGACCACACGCTGCTGCCGTCGCCGATTATGGGCATCTTGCCCTTCTGAAGCGGCGCTACCAGCCCGTCGTTGGCGGCGCCATAAAAGCTACCGTAGCGTAATGCGACGCCGCCGGCTCTGGCGATAGTTTCTTCGAGGCGCTGCAAGGCTTCGAAGTTCTCTCGCTGGTCTTTCGGCAGCGACGGATTGAGGGCGTCGTCTTCCGACTTTGGCCGGCCGTCGCCGCGGGCGTGACGGAAGTTGCCGAAGCTCTGGGCGACGAAGCGCTTCACGCCAACCGCCTTGCCTGCGGCAAGCAGCGCGTCCAGCCCTTGGGTGCGCAACTGGGTCGTGGCTCGGATCATGGTCTTTGCCTGGCCCATGCTGTGGCTGCTGCCCAAAGCCGTCGCCTCGTGGATGATGGCGTCGAGCCTGGCGTCGACGACGGCGCGACGAACCGCGGGCGCGTCGCGAAGATCGAGCTGCACTGGCTTGGCTCCGAGGGCGCGCAACCGGTCCGCCGTCTCCGGATGGTGATGCGTGCCCACGACGTCATGGCCCGCTGCGACCAATTGGCGAACCAGGGGCAGTCCGATGGCACCGGAGGCGCCAGCGACGAAGACGCGCATCAGGAGCCGGCCCGCTGGCTCATGCGACCTTACCGACTCGCGATGGCCCGGCACTACGTTGCGGAATTTCGCACCGGTCCTTGAATCCCTGGCCAGCAATCCCCAGTGCTGAATTGAATCGAGACCGCACGTTCTCCACGCACACAACCATCGTAAGCTCGACCAGTTGGCCCTCATCCAGGTGCTCCCGCAGTTTGTTGACGAGTTCGTCGCTGACCGTGGGTGGCGTCTCGGTCATCGCTTCGGCATACTCCATGACCAGCCGCTCAAGAGGACTGAAGAGCTTGCTGGTCCTCCACTTTGGAACCGCTTCGATCTTGTCCCGGGCGACGCCTTGCGTGTGCATGATCCAGTAGCCGAAGTCCAAGCACCACGGACAGCCGATCTTGGTGACGGTAGCGAAGTCGGCCAAGTTCTGCAGCTTCACATCCAAGCTGCGCCACTTGACGACGCTTTGCTCCAATTTGCCATAGGCCATTGCCACCTTCATGTTGTGGCCCATCGCCCGAAACGGGTCCAAGTCCGTCCCAAACTTCCGTCGCATGAACCAGTTGGCAATCCTAAACGAAAGTGTCGGGGGCGGATTGAGTGAGATGCGTGCCATTTTCAGTAGCCGCGGGAGCACCCTGCGGTGCATACTTAAGGAACCGTTAACTAACATGGTTAGTTCAGTATGGCCGAACCGCTTGCCCCGGACACTCTCGCGACGTTGCGCCGCCTTGGGATGACCGAATACGAGGTCCGCGCCTACCACGCGTTGCTGGTTCTCGGCCGCGGAGACGGGGCAAGCGTTTCGCGAGCCAGTGGCGTTCCGCCGACGCGAGTCCATTCGGTCCTCAAGGAGTTGCACCGGAAGGACTGGACGACGACCCCGGAGGTGGGCCGGCCAGTGGTTTACGTTCCCCGGCCCCCGCGCGAGCGTTTGACGGTTGAATGGATGGAGGCTACGCGGAGCCAGGAGAAGGCCGCCACCGAACTCGATTTGGCTTACAGCGGACGAAGCATGGTCGCTTCCTCTCCCGTCTGGTTCATCCGCGGCGAAGATGCCATTGCCCAGCGGTTCATGGGAGTGCTGGACTCGGCCCGTAAGCAGGTGACGGTCACGTATCCATTCACTCTGACCTCTGACGAACCAGAATTCTTTCGCGCGCTCGCCAAGTGCGCGCGCCACGGACGGCGCGTTCGAATGATTGTATCGCCTGACCTCTCGATTGACACCGCCGTGGACCCGTGGTTGCAATTGGTCAAAGCAGGGGTTGAACTTCGCTTGCTTCGTACCCCCTTTCGCCTCATCCACGCAGACTTCGAGACTTCCCTTGTCATTCCTCCTTGGAGGACCCGGGAAGAGATGTTGGCAATCTGGAATCCGCTGCGCGATTTCGTTAGGCTTCTTGCACCTGCCTACGAGCTCGCCTGGGAGCAGGCGGAACCGCTCCTCCAAACATCTTCGCGCGCCACGGCCAAAAAGAAACCTCATGGAGCCACCTGACGTGGCGCCTCCTTAGGCGTTGCGCGGCTCCGGAACCGATTATGAAGTTCCTCCAGTGAAACCCAGGACTCGCGACGCAGAATCTCGACGCCGCCGGCGAAATCCGCCTCGATGCCTTGCTCCAGTTCGAGATAGACCAGGCGCGTGAGGTTGCAGGCGATGCACATGCACAGGATTTCGCTGCGCTGCGCCTCGGCGCTCTTGCTGTAGATCTGGTCGCCCAGGATTGCCTTGAAGGCGTGGTTGCCGGTCTCGGCGTTGTTGCGCCGGTTCGCCCTCGCCGCAAAGCCCTCCGGGTCAAGGCGGCTTTCCTCCCTGGTGCGGCCGTGGCGGCAGTCCTATCCGTCATGGAACCGGGTAGTTTGCCTGCATGGCAAAGAGGATTCTGGTGACGTGACTGAAAGTTTGGTTTTTCCCCTACAAGATCAGAGAAGAACCTGAAAAACGGGCACCCGAAACAGAGGGGTGCAGAGGGGGGTCATAGGTCCTTCAAAAAGGCAGGCCGCACGAGGACTCTCCTTAAGGCGGAAAGGCCGTAGCCAGGGGCTGAAATGGCCCGCCGGGAAGTGCAACCGCGACTGGTGGACGGGCGAAACCGCGTGGCCCTCACGCGCGACGTGCGGCGGGCGCTCGACGTGGGGCCGGGCGACTACGTGACGTTCCGCGTGGTCGACGGCCAGGTCTTGCTCTACCGCATGGAGTTGCGGGTCGTTCCCAGGCGCCCGCCAGGAGCCCCAACTCCCACCGCGTCGCCGCCTCGCGTGCCCGCCCCTTTATCCGCCGGATAAGGGAACTCCGCCCGTGGAACACCGTCCTGGGCCCGTGGAACATTTACCGGGCCGTGGAACGCACCCTAGTTAGCGGCCTCGCGCAGCCGACGTAACACCCAGTCTTTCTCCAGGACGGCGAGGAACGGCGCGGCGCGCGGCCCACGCTCGCTCCCCAGCAGGACGAGATAGAGATCGCGAAAGAAACGGCTCGTCTCGACCGGTAGGCCACCGCCCTTTGTCAGCGAGACCATCGACTCCTTGATCGCATCCTCGGTCCACGCGGCGTGGGTGGCCTTCTCCGCATATGCGCGGAGAGCGGACCGATCGCGATCGTCGAGCTGCGCGGCGACCTCCGGGGTCAGCGCCTCGAGCAGGGTGACACGGTTCTCACTCGCGTACTTCTCGACCCAAACGCGCGCCTGCTCGATCCGACGGGCAATCCGCGCGCGTTCGAACGCCGTCGGCGCGCGGGCCAGCATTCCTGTGTCGCGCATCCGATTCAGACACCACTCGAGCCGCCCCTTCTCCGGGCTGATCTGGGACAGGAACGCCGCATGACGGTACGAAAGCGCGAACGGCTTCCGTTTCGGCGGCGACGCGAGCTGAGCCAGCTCATAGGCGCGCGCTTGGTCGTCCTCGTCCCCCTTTCGCTCGGCCGCGTACGAGGCTCCCTCCGCCCGGTCGTACGCATCGTGGTACGCGTCGATGCGCGAGAGGTCCAGAACGATTCGGCGAAAGATCGGCGTGAAGGCGTAGGCGTACCGCAGGACCTCCGGGTCGCCGACCTCCACCCATTGCGTCGGCGTGAAGCCGAGGAAATCCGAGGAGCCCATGTCCCCCAAGTCCTTCCCACGGTCCGCGATCCCGACCCACTCGTAGGGGACGCCCATCGGCGGACGGAAATGCATCACCGTCTCGGCGATCTCCTTGCACGAATCGCGGGATCCGCCCGGGGTCGCGTGGTCCTTGCCGAACGGTTCGATGTCAACCCGGTAGACCTTCCAGAGCGCCGGCCACTCGAGCCTCCAGTTCAACTTGCCCTTTTCGATCGATGACGTCCCTTCGTGCCCGCACCGCTCGCAGCGGTACGTCGCCGTCGTGCCGGCGATTCCAAGAGTCTTCGCCCCGATCGTCGTGCAATGCTCGCAGAACGCCTCGAACGGGATCCAGCCTTCCGGGTACGGCCGCCGGGCGCGGTACTTGTTCACGACGGCCCGCACCGCCTCGGCGCGGGACGCGAGATCCCGGACGAGAGCCTGCATCTCCGGATGCTGGTACGCCTCCGTCGTCGTGACGATCCGAACGTTGGGCGCGAAGCGGTCGAGGACGCCTCCGAAATCCTGCCAGTAATGGTCGACCCAGTTCTTGTGGCAACCGAACGGGTCCGGCACGTCGATGAGCCGCCGACCAATGTACGCCCGTCCGTCTTCGCGGGCAAACTGCGCGACCTGCGCCGGCTTCGCCTTCCATTCGTCCTGCGTGTACAGGACGAGGCTCTGGAGCGAATCGCGGCCGATCTCGCGGAGGCTGCGCGCCAAGAACTGGCTGAGGGTGATCTCTCCTCGCAGTCGGCCAACGTGCTGGAGGCCGCTGACGCTCAAGCCCGCGTTGATGATCAAGTCGCCCTTCTCGCCGACGAACGCCTTCACCTGGACGAAGAGATCATCGTACCAGTGCGTCAGCTGGGGTCACCGGTCGCGCAGATGGGACGACGGGCCTATAGCCTTACGGGCTCGCGCGACACCAACCAGATCAGCCCGACGAGCGCCGCGACACCGGGGAGGGCCAGCATCCACTCGAATCCGCCCGATCTCCCACGAAAGACGTACAGGAGTTCGAGCATCAGCCCGAGGAGGAACAAGGTCACGGCAAATTCGATGAAAGCCCGGTCTTGGCTCTTGCGGGACTTCCGCCTGCGTTGCGGCATCCACGCGGCCATGGACAACCTTAGTCCCTTTCCCCCTACTTAACCGTTGCGTGTTTCGCGCGAGCACCATGGGCCGTTCGCGGGCCCTCGCGCGCAAATCAGATCGACCGTGCCCGAATCAGTGCCCGAAGCGGCACGCCCGCCAGGTCGTCGTACGCCGTCTTGTTCACGAGGACGACCGCGAGGACCGCCGTCCCTCCGATCTCGTGAACGTCGCCAATCGCGGCCTTCACCGTGTCGCCCGTCGAGACGACGTCGTCGACGATGACGACCTTCTTCCCCTGGGGGGACGCGTAGTTCGAGGAGAACGCGCCGCCTTTGCCGTGGCGCTCCTGGCTCGGTCGGTAGATGATCAGTTCCTTCCCGAGTTCCTCGCTGATCAGCGATGCGAGCGGGATCCCGTTGATCGCGACGCCAAGGATCGCATCCGCGTCGACCTGCCGCTTCTCCATCTCCTCGAGGGCGATGTCCGACATCGCGGCGGCCATGAAGCCGATCCGGTTCCCATAGACGCCGACCGACCGCCAACCGATCTTCACGTCCTTCGGCGGCTCGCCGCCCTTCACGCCGCGCGTGAGGAGCCAGGTGACCGTCTCGGGCGACAAGTGCAACTCGTCCGCGATCTCCCGCTCCGCGAGGCCCTTCTCCTTGTACTCGAGGGCCTTCTTCGCGATCGCGTTGACGTCTTTCATCCGATCCCTCGGTCCGACGCGCGCGATGCGGAGGTCTCGATATTAAGGTATCGACCGGGAGCGTCCCGCCTTCAGACGCCCGCCTTGCGAAGCCGCCGCAACTCCTTCGTTTTGTGCGCGAAGATCTCGCGCATGTACTTCATCGGGAGCGACCCCGCGTACAGGATCGTGTCGTGAAAGAACTTGTCCGAGTACGCCGTCCCGAGATCCTTCTTCACGCGGGCCTGGAGTTGGACAATCAGATGCTTCCCCAGCAGGTACGAGAGTTGGTACGCCGGCCAGTACGTGTAGCGCTTCACCTCCGCGATCGCGCCCGCCTTCTCCATCCCTGCTTCCCGCACGAGGAGCTCGACCGCCTCGCCGAACGACATGCGTCCCATGTGGAGGTCCACGTCGATCAGGATGCGGCACGCCCGCCAGATCTGGTCGAGGAGCTGGACGAACTTCGTCTTCGGGTCCGCGCTGAACCCCGCCTGCTTCATCATGTCCTCGCAGTAGTGCGCCCAGCCCTCCACGGTCTCCGTCGCGCCGACGAGGATCCGCGCATAGGAGGGGTTGAGGGTCGCGCACGTGAGCTGGAGGTGGTGGCCCGGGTACCCTTCGTGGACCGCCGTGTTGCGCGTGCCTGCATAGGAGTGTTCGCGCAACATCTCCGGCTTGTCCTCGATCGGCGTGACCATGTAGAACCCTTGCTTGCGCGGCTCGAATCGCGCGGGCGAGTTGTATGCCGCGAACGGGATGATATGCCGGATGTATGTCGGCGTCTCGATGACGCTCAGTTCCTCGTTCGGCGGGATCGTCGCGAGGTCGTGCTCGCGGATGAACGCCTTGGCGTCGGCCATCGCCTTCGCCGTGTAGGCGAGCGCCTCTTCGAACCGCGCCGGATGATCGGACTTGACGATCTCCTTCGCTTCTTCGACCGACGCGCCTCGTCGAATCTCTCCCGCGACCTGCGACAACGCTCGCTTGCTCTCCCGAAGGTACGTCTCCCCGACCGCGTAGATCTCCTCGACGGTCAGGCCGAGTTCCCGCAGGCGCACGAGCTTACGGAACTTTGCGGCGCCGATGCCGATCCGCTCTTCCGCTCGCGGGAGGAGTTCTTTCTCGATCCACGTGGCGTATGCCTGCAGGGCGTCGTTCGTCTTCGCGACCGCCTCCCGGAGCCGCGCGCGATCCGGACCCCCGAGGACGCCCGATCCCGCGCCTTCGATCACCTGTAGAAATCCGGGCAGCCGCTGGACCGATTCGAGTCCGATCTCCGACCATATCTTCACGGGCGCGCGGATCCGGCCTTTCGTCTCCTCGATGAACGCGGGCGACTTCTCAAGCCGGGCGGTGATGCTCTCGAGGCGCCGCGGCAAGGGCGCGAACTCGCGCATGAAGAGCGGGAAGAGGCCGTCGCCGACGCTCGGTGCGGCGTTGGGCATCGCCTGCCATATCGCGAGTTCCTCCGATTCGAAGATCCAGAGGCGAAACGAGTTGCGGAGGACGCCGTGATCGACGCGCTTCGAGGGAGACAGCGTCTTCGGGTCGATCGCCTCGAGCCGGCGCAGGAACCCCTTGATGCGCGATCGTTCCTCGAGCTCCGCTTCGTAAGAGCCGCGCGGAAGCAGGTGATCGTATTCGTGGATCCCCACATGGGTCGCGAAGCTCGGGTTCCACCGGATGTACCAATCGACAACCTCTTTGGCCAGGCCGTCCAGCTCTGCGTCGGACATCAGCGCGGGCATCGAACATCCCGGCTTAGCCTTGTCGCGTGGCCGTCACGCCGGCACGCGGCGGCCGCTCTTGTCGCGCCGGTAGCGGCCGAAGTCCTCGAAGCCCGCGAGTTGCTCCGCGGTGAAGATCGGGCCGTCGTAGCAGACGAGCTGGCTGTCGAGGGAGCACGCATCGCAGATGCCGATCCCGCACTTCATGTACCGTTCGAGGCTCGCCTGGACGGCGATCCCCCGCTTCCGGCCGAGGTCCACGACGGCTTTCATCATCCTCTCCGGGCCGCACGTCAGGACCATGTCGAACGGCTCGCGGTCCATCAGTTTCTCCGCGAGGGGCGCGGCGAACCCATGGAAACCGCGCGAGCCGTCGTCCGTCGCGATATGCACCTCCCCGCTCGCGTTCGCGCGATCGACGAACAGCAGCTCCTCCGCGGTCTTCGCGCCCACCGCCGTCACGACGCGGGCGCCTTGCTGCGCGAACGCCTCGATCGCGGCGATCATCGACGCCATGCCGCTTCCGCCGCCGACCGCGAGGACTCGCTCTCCCCGGAGACGGAACGCGTTTCCGTACGGCCCGCGCACGCCGATCCGGTCCCCCGCGTTGAACGCCGCGAGCGCGTGCGTCGCGTCCCCGTAATCCCGGACGGTGATGCCCTTGACGCCGCCGAGGTAGGACAGCGCCATGGGCAGCTCGTCGTACCGCGGGATCCAGACCATCAGGAACTGGCCCGGCTGTTCGGCGAAATCGGCTCGGAAGCGGTACGTGGTCGTCGAGGGCGTCTCCCGGACGATCTCGAGGAGGGACACGACCTGGATCCTAGGCATGCGCGACCCCGATCGCCTCGGGCACCGATGCGAATCCGGCCTCCTCCAGGAGGGACGCCATTTCCTTCGCGATCGCGTCGAAGACCCCGAGGCCTTTCGAGATGATCGCGGTCCCCACCTGGACGGCGCTGGCGCCCGCCATGATGTACTCGAGGGCGTCCCGGCCGGATCCGATGCCGCCGACGCCGATGACCGGGATGCGGACTTTCTCGCAGATGTCGTACACCGCGCGCACGCCGATCGGCCGGATGGCGGGGCCGCTGAGCCCGCCGTAGCGGTTGGCGAGGGACGGCATCTTCAACTCCGGCGTAATCGCCATCGCCTTCAGCGTGTTGATCGCGACGATTCCGTCGGCACCGCCTTCTTCGGCGGCGAGCGCGAACGTCGCGATGTCCTGGACGTTCGGGGAGAGCTTCGGCAAGACGGGCAGCGAGACGACGTCCTTGACGGCCCGGGTGAAATCTCGCACCGCGTCCTCGTGCTGCGCGATCTCCGTCCCGAGGCCTTTCGCGTGCGGACAGGAGAAGTTGAGTTCGATCGCCTTCACCCCGTACGTCGCCATCCTCGCCGCCACGCTCGCATACTCGTCCGCGTCCTTGCCGTAGACGGAGCCGATGACGACGGCGCCGGCCGTGAGGGCGCGCCTCACCTCGTGCTCGTACTCGACGACCCCGGGATTCGGGAGGCCGACCGCGTTCAGGAGGCCCGCATCGAGTTCGACGATCGTGGGGTTCGGATAGCCTTCCCGCGGCTCGGGGCCGACGCTCTTGGTCACGACGGCGCCGGCGCCTGCCTGGTAGACGCGGGCCATCGATCCGCCGGTCTCATCGAGGAAACCGGACGCGAGCATCGTCGGGTTCCGGAGCCTTACGCCCGCGATCTCCGTCCGGAGGTCGACCATCTTGCCGACCGAATCGACGGAACCGCTAAAGGCTTTGGGTGGGGCAATCACTGAGCCAACGGAGCGAGTGCCGCTTTCTGCCACCCTTGCTCGCGAGATCGGCACGGCTCGAGCGTCGCTTCGTCCGGCCCTCGGAGGATTCATCACGATGTAGCGCTCTGCCTGATCCACGAGTTCCGGCGTGCCGATCAATATCCCGACGCAATCCCCGCCGCCCGAGTCCTGGGCGTCCCCTCGCACCCACTTGGAAACGCTCCGTGTGACCTTTCGCTTCATGGCCTTGGTGTTGGTCGCCACGGGAGCAGGCTACCTGTCCACGGTCGCCATAGACTTCCTTCGGGGACAGGTCGGTCCGAGAACGATAGTCGCAATCGGAGCGGCGGCTCAACTGATCGGGGGCACCCTGCTCTGGCGTCAGCCCAATCCCGTGGGGCCGGACACGGTCCGCAAGAGCTTCGCGATTGTCTTCATGGCCATCGGGTCAGGCGTCCTCACATATTCCCTTCAGACTTTCTTGACCTACGGCACGGATGTTCTGGGACTACTTGGCCTGTCCAGCTTGGTATTAGGATTCGTATTGCTCGTCTGGGGAACGGTTTCGGTTGTGTCCAGACGCTACGCGGCTTGGTACCAAGGAACATGGGAAAAGCAGTGGCGGCGCCGTGACGAGAAGTTGAGGCAACGCCGTTAGCACTGCTGCCCCCTTGAGCGAACTGTTGCCGGCCCTCTGGTTCGTGCCCATCCTGCTCCTAGCCATCACCGACCGCGTCCGCAAAGGCCGCAGCTGACCGAGAAATCCCTACGGAGCCGCCTGTCCTCCTCGCGGTGGTCTGCTTAGCTGTCCCCTGCTGACTGTCCCGCGGCCCGTTGTCTCATTCGCTCTCTCCATCTATATACTCCGGGAATACTATGCGGCTTCTAGGAGAGGGCTGAGGGTAATGACCGTCGAACAGAACCTTCGTATGGTTGAAGCCGCGTTCGAAGCAATCAACGACCAAGACTGGGACCACCTGTTTGGGCTCCATATGGACAATATCGTCATGTCTTCCCCGGACCTGCCCGTTCCGGTGCAAGGTCGGGAAGCGGTCCAGGAACGGCTTCGGGCGTGGGGCGAGGCCCTTCCGGATCTCTCGTGGAAGAAACTGCGGGGTTTCGGACAGGGGGACTGGGTGTGCGTGGAACTCCTCATCTCGGGAACGCACAAAGGGCCGCTTCGCCACGGCCTCGATCAGGCGGCACTTGAACAAGGCAAGGAGGGGTACGTTCCGCCCACTGGGCAGCGCATCGAGCTTCGAGGGTGCGTCGTGTACAAGGTGGAACAAGGCGAGATTGCCGAGAGCCACATCTACTACGACCAACTCGAGCTGATGAAGCAGCTGAGGCTCGTGCCTTAGAAGCGCGCCGGGGAGGCCTTAGATAAAACGGTCGACAATCGGGTCGGCGACGGGACGCGGAGCTTTGGAGTATTCCACGAAAGAGCTGACGAAGCGTACGTTGCCGGACTTCGAGCGCCTCTTCGAGAAACGTCCGGCGCCCGGCGCGTTCGGGTGTTGGTGCATGTATCATCAGCGGGCCGGCCCCTTGGCCGCCAGCGACCGCCTCGAGTCCAGGGCCGAGGGAGCCGCTAGGCACCGGGACGAGAAGCGAGAACTCGTGGAGAGAGGGCGGTCCCACGGGATCTTGGTCTACTCGGACGGCGACCCGGTGGGATGGTGCCAATTCGGTCCGAGGGACGAGCTCCCTCGCGTCGACGGCGATCGGGGTTACCGGAGGCTCCTCCCGGAAGGCGACACGGAGCGACTTTGGAGGATCACGTGCTTTGTCGTCGAAGGCAAGCACCGCCGCCGTGGGGTCTCAAGCGTCGCCCTGAAGGCCGCCATGGACGCGATACGCCGCAGGGGAGGGGGTCTCGTCGAGGCCTATCCGATCGCCCGCTGGGGAGCCTACCGAGAGTACTTCGGAACGGTCTCGATGTTCGAGAGGGAGGGATTCAAGATCGTGGCGCCATTCGGAAAGAGCAACGTCGTCATGCGTCGGAAGATATGAACGGATAGAAACGGATCAACCAGGGCACAGAGGCTCCGCAGGGTCCTCCCCTGCGTCCTGTCCGGTTCGGTGACCCGCCTTCGCGGCGTCCGAACCCCCGCTCTCACGACGGGGGATTCCGGCCTCGCATGACGTACGCCCGGTAGGGTGCGTACAGTCCCAGGAGGGCTGCCACCGGAATCACCTGCCCGCAGAGCTGCCCCAGCTCATACCCTGCGAAAACGATGACGAACACCGTGAAGAGAACGACGACGATGAGGGCGACGAGCAGGATCTCCCCGGCATCCATATGCTTCGAGCCTCCACCTAAATCACGGACGGCGATTCGGGGTAGGACTTTGTCATCGGCATCAGCTGCGTTGCCCACCCTCGACCCAAGGGCGTTAGCCTCCCCCGATGCAAATCCCCCTGAACGATGATAATACTTTCTGTGCGCGGACCGCTAGCGACTCCGGGGGCAGGCTCAACGTCACGCGGCTCCGGGTTTTGTCACGCCTCCCCCGAGAACCTTTATGCAGACCGCCTCGCATCCAATGGGCGATGCGGGTCGCCGACGTGGGGCTCGATCCTCGGATCGTCGAGATCCTGAAGAAACAGGGGATCGAGGAGCTGTATCCGCCGCAGGCCGAGGCGATCGGTCCCGCGCTGCTCGGCGAGAACCTCGTCCTCGCCATCCCGACCGCGAGCGGCAAGTCCCTCGTGGCCTATTTGGCGATCCTCGCGTCCGTCCTCCGCGGGGGCAAGGCCCTCTACATCGTCCCGTTGCGAGCCCTCGCTGCGGAGAAGTACGAGGACCTGAAGGAGTTCGAGTCGCTCGGCCTCAGAGTCGGCATCAGCGTCGGGGACTACGACTCGATCGATCCGTCCCTCGAGAGGTTCGACGTCATCGTCGCGACGTCCGAACGCGCCGATTCTCTCCTGCGGCACCGGATCAACTGGCTCCAGCAGCTGACAGTTGTCGTGGCGGACGAGGTCCACCTGATCAACGACGGGGACCGCGGGCCCACCCTGGAGGTGACGCTCGCGAAGCTGCGGCAAGTCAACCCCAAGGCGCAGGTGCTCGCTCTGAGCGCCACGATCAAGAACTCCGGCCAGCTCGCGAAGTGGCTCGAAGCCGAACACGTCAAGAGCGAGTGGCGGCCGGTCCCCCTGAAGGAGGGCGTGTACCATGAGGGCCTCGTCCACTTCGTCGACCAATCCGTGCAGGAAGTGAAGGCCGGCGAGGACGACATCTCGGGGCTCGTGACGGACATCATGGCATCTGGCGGACAGGCTCTAATCTTTGTGAATACCCGTCGGTCCACCGAAGCGCTCGCTAAGGCCCTTGCGTCCCATGTGCGGGATCAACTCGGCGAAAAACGCCACGACCAGTTGAAGAAAGTAGCCGAAGGCCTCGCGGCCGCGCAGGACGAGCCGACTTCAATGGGTGCACGCCTTGCCCGGTGCATTGAAAGCGGGGTTGCTTTTCACAATGCGGGACTGACCAACGCGCAGCGCGGCGTTGTGGAGAAGGAGTTCAGAAAGGGTCGCATCGCGTGCATCGTCGCAACTCCTACCTTGTGTCTACATCCGGACACAATGATTACCACTCAGCGCGGACCCGTTCCGATTTCTCGGATACGGAAGGGCGACATGGTGTTGACTGACCGGGGGGTCTTCCGCAAAGTCCTCGGAACGAGCAGACGGTCCTTCGCAGGCGATCTGATCGAGATCAAGGCTGATGGCATGGTACCGGTTCTGATGACCCCGGGCCACAGGGTGCTCACGAACACCCAATACCGTTACGGATACCACGCCGGGGGTGTATCGTGGCACGAAATCCGTAGGAGCGAACCGGTTTGGGTAACCGCACGGAGACTGGCTGTTGGCGACCAAGTTCAGTCACCTGTGGAGTGCCCTTGGTCGATGGCGGATGGCGGGAGCCCCATGCTCCAGATTCATCGCCGGGAGTTCGTCGGCAGGAATCAGTTCGGGTCAGTGTTCCCTCATCCGAACGCGATACCGGTTCCCCAGCAGGTGCCGCTGGATGGTACGGTTGCGCGGTTCCTCGGTCTGTATGCCGCAGAGGGATACACTGGGCGAAATGGCATTGTTGGATTTGCCGTCGCTACGTCTGAGGAAGGCTTGACCCGGTTCATTACGTCGACGATGAGGAATGTCTTCCATGCGATGCCGAGGATTTCCGACACCACGAGACACCGTCGCAACATACGTTGTTGCTCAAGAGCGATGGCACAATATTTTGACGAAGCCGTTGGTCGCGGCGCGGCGAACAAACACTTCCCCGAAGAACTTCTCTCCGCGCCTCCCGAGATTATCGAACGATTGCTCCGGGGGCTATACGAAGGAGACGGGGCCATCCAGCCAAGCGGGGCTAACCGAGCCCGTCTCACGACCGTCTCGCCAAGGTTGGCCGATCAAGTCGTGCGAATGCTGAAACGGCTCGGGTACATGCCCTCTGTGTCGATCAGCCCTCCCCACGGCATCGGCAAACGCCCTCAATACCATGTGAAACTCAGCGGCAGACATGGAGTCGACTTCCTCACGTCTGTGATGGGGCTGCCACCTGCGAAAATCCGACTCGGGAACCGCACTTACAACACGAAAGAATTCGCCGATAACTCCTTCCGATCGACGGTGCGCAGGATCCGGAAAGTACCCTATTCCGGACCGGTGTACAACCTGCACGTTCACGGCGACCAGAGCTATACCTGCGCCTTCGGATTCGTGGTCCACAATTCAGCTGGAATCAACCTCCCAGCCCGGCGTGTCATCATCCGAGATTTGAATCGGTTCGACGTGAACTTCGGCCTCACACCGATCCCGGTCCTCGAAATCAAACAGATGTGCGGCCGGGCCGGCCGGCCGAAGTACGACAAATACGGCGAGGCGATCCTCTTTGCCAAGGACATCGACGAGATCGATGATCTCATGGACGAGTACTTCCGGAGCGAGCCGGAAGCCATCGAATCGAAGCTCGGATCCGAGCCCGCTCTCCGGATGCACGTCCTCGCGAGCGTCGCGACGGGCCACGTGAACTCGGAAGAGGACCTCCTGGCGTTCTTCAATCGCACCTTCTTCGCGTTCACCGGGGACGTCCACGAGATCCACGGGAAGATCCGCGAGGTCCTCGACTTCCTCGAGAAGGAGGACTTCATCACGCGCCGCGACGGCTTCCTGAAGGCGACGTTCTTCGGGAAGCGGACGAGCGATCTGTACATCGATCCGCTCAGCGCGGTCAAGATGCGAGACGCGCTGCGAGAGGCTCGCGACGACGCGCTATACCACCTGTGGACGATCTGCTCGACGCCCGACATGCCGAAACTCTACCTCCGCCGAGGCGACTATGCGTGGGTCGAGCAGAAGATTGAGGAGGCCGACCTCACGTTCCCGGTCGAAGACTACGACTTCTTCCTCGCCGAGGTGAAGACGGCCTCTCTGCTGCACGATTGGATCGCCGAGCGGACGGAGGAAGAGGTCACGAAGAAGTTCGGGATCGGGCCCGGGGACGTCCGGCGGATGACGGATCAGGGAGAGTGGCTCCTGTACTCGATGGCCGAGCTCGGGAAGATCTTCAACAAGAAGAAGGTCCGCGCGCTCACGCGTCTCACAATCCAGGTGCAGTACGGCGTCAAGGAGGAACTCCTCGAGCTCATCTCCCTCCGGGGCGTCGGCCGGGTTCGCGGCCGCGCGCTGTTCCAGCGCGGATTCAAGACCCTAAAGGATCTGCAGAAGGCGAATCCGAACGACCTCGCGCGCATCCCCACGATCGGACCGACGTTGGCGGTGAAAATCAAGGAGCAGGTCGGAGCGCCCGTCGACGTCCGTGAAGTCGAAGGACAGGCGGCGCTGGGGGACTTCACGTGACGTACGCGGTCGCCGGCGCCCGCGGCATCATCGGGGACCCCGAGAAGACCATCGAGGACGTCCACAAATGGGCGTCCGCGCGCGGTGGGGACGTCCTCGTGGCCGACGCCAAGGCGGTCTTCGGCCGAGACCACCTGGAAACGGCCGTGCGGCATGCGATGCGCGCCGAGGCCGCGAAGACGATGATTTCTCATTCCGTCTCCATGGAGACCTTGCGGTACCTGTCGGCCCAACGGCAAGTGTCGGATGCGATCCGAGTCGCGGGGATCCGCCGGGGCACCCGCGGGCTGGCCATCGTCGCCTTCGGAGCGGCATCGCTCGACGACCTGCTGGCGGAGTTCGGATGGACGCGCGACGACGACGTCCTCCGAGCGGAGCGGAAGTCGCTCCGGATCCTCGGCGTGTCCGAGGCGGAAGCCGCCACGGTGTCCCCGGAGTCCCAGGTCGACCTCGTCCTGGAGAAGGTCGCGCTGCTCGATGTGTTCCGGTGAGAATGCGGCGGCCAGGATTCGAACCTGGGAACCCCTGCGGGACGAGACCCTAAATCTCGCGCCGTTTCCGTGCTTGGCTACCGCCGCGCGGGACGGAAGCCTCGCGGACGTAGAAAAGGATTCTCGCCGTGGGAAAGTTACATGGCCGCCTCGGCCATGAGGGCTCCGATGGCCTTCGAGCGCCTTCCGTTCGACCCGGAGACGCACCTCGTCGACGTGCGCATGTTCCAGCAGGAGGGCTTCGGCGCGATCTACCTGATCGACGACGAGCGTAAGGCGATCGTCGAGACGGGCACGTCGTGGGACGCGGGGCGCATCCTCGAGGCGGTGCGGTCCTTCGGCTTGAGGCCGGCGGACGTCGACGCCTTGATCGTGTCGCACATCCACCTCGATCACGCCGGCGGAGCGGGCTTCCTGCTCGACGAGATGCCCCACGCCAAGGTGTACGTCCACGAGCGCGGTTTCAAACATCTGGCCGATCCGACGCGGCTGCTCGCGAGCGCCCAGGAGGCCCTTGGCCCGGAGGAGTCGCAGGCGTTCGGCACGATGCGCCCGATTCCCGCGGACCGCCTCGTCGCGGTCAAGGACGGCGATCGCCTGGAACTCGGCAAACACGCGTTGCGGTTCCTCGACTCCCCCGGGCACGCGCCGCACGAGCTGACGATCCTCGACGAGCGCACCCGGTCGCTGTACACGGGGGACGCGGCGGGGCTGTACTTCCCCGGGGACGAGATCCTCATGCCGATCGCCCCCGCGCCCTCGTTCGACCTCGGCGAGAACCTCGAGACGCTCCAGCGGATCCTCGCCCTCGAGCCGAGGGCCCTCCTCTTCAGCCACTACGGGCCGCACTCGAATCCGAAGGACGCGATCGATGCGATGATGATCGCCTACCCGGCGTGGGCGCGGGTGGTGAAGGAGCGGCTCGCCTCGAAGGGCCCGGACGGGGTCTTGCGGCAACTGTACGACATGAGCTGCCGCGCCGCGAAGCGCTATCCCAGGGAGTTCCTCGAGCGTCGGATCCGAACGAGCATCACGGGCCTCGCGGCCTACCACGAACGGATGGAACATGCTGCCCCCGTCCGTTGAGGAGGCGATCCGGGGGATCGCGGAGGACCGCACGAGCGGCGCGTCGAAGCTCGCGCGCCTCGCCCTGGAGGTCATGGGGCTCGCGATCATGGAGGCGAAGGGACGTCCGGATCCCAAGGACCTCGCAGAGGCCGCCCGGCGGATTTCCGACGCACAACCCGCGATGTCGATCGTCCACAACGTCGCGCATCTGGTCGCCCAGCTGGTCGGCGAAGGCCAGGAGCCGAAGGCGGTCTTCGAGACGACCCGGGAGGAGCTCGATGCGGCCCGGGAGAAGATCGCGCGCACGTTCCTCAAGGTCGCCCCGGACCGTGGGGCCGTCGTCACGGTGAGTTACAGCGAAAACGTCCTCGAGGCCCTGCGGACCGCGCACGGGAGGGGACGGGTCGACCGGGTGTTCGTCATGGAGTCCCGGCCGCTCTTCGAAGGCCGCACGCTCGCGAAGGACCTCGGGGCCGCGGGGATTCCCGTGACGCTCGTCGCCGATACGGTCGGTCCGTCGCTCATGGACGACGCCGCGTGCGCGCTCGTCGGCGCCGATGCCGTCTTGCGCGATGCGGCCGTCGTGAACAAGGTCGGCACGTACGGGCTCGCGCTCGCCGCGATGGATCGGAAGAAGCCGTTCTACGTCGCGTGCGAGTCCCTGAAGTTCGATGCCCGCTACGACGCGGCCTCGTGGCCCGTCCCCGGTCCGCGTCCGCCCGAGGAGGTGTGGGACGCGCGGGGCGATCGGATCGAGGTCCTCAATCGATACTTCGAGATCACCCCGGGCCGCCTTGTGACGACCACAGTGACGGAGCGGGGCACGTACGCCCCAGACGTCATCCGGACGATGCTCGCCCAGGCCCGGGCTCCCCGACCCGTGCGCGGGTGACGTCGCAGGCATATCGTTGTCACCCAGGTTCATATAGCCGGCCCTATAACGCGGTTATAGAGACCATGGGACAACAGGAGCTGCACATCGTGCTCGTGTCGAACGACCCGAACCGCGCCTACCCGGCGTTCCAGCTCGCGATGGGCGCCGCGGCGATGGGACACAAGGCCCGCGTGTATGCGACGACGGCCGGCTTGGACCTCCTGCGGAAGGGCGCCGCGGACAAGGTCCAGCTCCCGGGCTATCCGCCGCTCGGGCAGATCCTGCGGGACGCGATCAAGTACGGCGCGGAGGTGTGCGCCTGCGCCGCCTCGAGCGACATCCTGAAGGGTCAGGGCATCACCCCGGAGACGGTCGAGCCGGGCGTCAAGCTCGAGGACATGATCGGCTTCCTGAACGAGGCGCTGCCCGCCGCGAAGGACGGCGGCGTCGTGACGTTCATCTGAGCGAGACCATGCACGCGACGGGACTCCTCGAGCGGAACGCGATGCCGGCCCGCGTCGTCGACACCCGGGGCCTCCTCTGCCCCTATCCGTTCATCGAGGCGAAACGAGCCCTCGAGTCGCTTCCCTCCGGAGCGGAGCTTGAGATCCTGACCGACAGCGAGCCGACCGCCGTGTCGTCGATCCCAATTCTCTGCGCGCAAGGCGGATATCCGTTCGCGAGCGCACGACGCGGCGACGTCTGGCAGATCGTCATCCGGAAGCCATAGCCCCAAATCTTCATCCGCGCCGGGCCGGTACGACCGCCGATGCTCGGCGGGGAGCCGCAGGGACTCGATCCGATCGAGGAGGGCATCCGCCTCTTCAACGACCGGTACTTCTTCGAGGCGCACGAAGTCCTCGAGGCTGTGTGGCGTGAGGAGCACGGCGAGTCGAAGCTATTCCTCCAGGGCCTCATCCAAATCTGCGCGGCGTACCATCACACGCAGAACGGCAACGCGATCGGCGCGGTGACTCTCCTGGAGCGGGGCGCGGAGAAGATCCGGCGGTACCCGCCGGGCTATCTCGGCATCGATACGGCCCCCCTGCTCGCCCACATCGAGGCAGACCGCGCTCGCCTCGGGAGGATGCAGCGCGGGGAGGAGCCGGAGGCGACCCTCGACTTCCCCCGAATCGAGCGCAAACGTCAAACCTGACCGACTCGGAACATAGGAGTGGAGTCGTTTCCATGATCCAAACTCTCGATTTCGGAGGCTTCGACGTTCGGATGCGAGCCCGCGTCGAGGGACGATTGCGGCCCTGCAAGGGCGCGGCATCCGAACGATCTACGTCCTCGGGCGCGATAGAACAGCCCGTGCGGTGGCCGCCGGGCCCTCGTGTTCGGGCGGCCGCAAGTCATCTAAGGCGGGGATCGACAAACTCGCGTCGACCCTCGAGGAGGCGTGAGGCGGTGCGCGAGATTGCGCCGCCGCTGGAGGCTGAGGACGAAGCTGACGAGAGCGCCCCGGCTTCATCGGGGAGCCTCTCGGTCCTGGCACCCGCTCCGCCGGAGACGATGGGAGTGACGGACGGCTCTCACGTTCCGGTCCGACCCGCAGTGTCCTCCGCTCGGGCGGTTTCGACCGCGTCCTCGAGCAACCTAGCAATCGGGTCGATTTGCTGAAGAATCCTCTGCGCGTCAAAGCGGGCCCTAGACCGGGCGAAGAACACGGTGGCAAACCACGTGGCGCGTGTAGGTTCCACGGAGGCCGCCGGGCGAGGTGCGAATACGAACAGCCACGAGACTTTACTCATCATCTGGACCCGGACTTCCTCCAGACGATGGCGCAAGGAATCCGGTCCATGTTTCGCATCGACACGCACCAAGCGGCGCATTCGCATCAGCCCTCTGCGGAGAATCCTCAGGTCTTCCATGGAGGGAAGGGCTTTGCCGCCTGCCGGGGATCCGACGAGATAGAATTGCGGCCCTGGCGGAGTCCACATGATGACCAGGCCGTTGTCAAAGACGAATGTGGGTCCGGACCCCCGTGGCACGCCGGCCGCCTTGAGTCTCGGCGCGAGAGCTCGTGCGAGGTCGAATACCCGCCGGAACTGCCTTCGAAGATAGAGCAGTAAGAGCCCGAGCAGAACGGGTTCGACCACCGCGTACCCGATAAACCCCGGTGGAAATTCCTCTGGGAACATGAGGACAAAGTAGCCAAGCGCTCCGACGGCGAATGCAGAAGTGCCGAGAAAGGCTACCGTGAATAGAGTGGTCTTTCGCCGGTACGCCCGCTCGAACCCCGCCACGGGATCGGCAGATCCCAGCATCACAACATCATGGACACGGCTGCGTTAATGCTTGCCCTGACCAGGGAAAGTCGGGCCTCTACATCGTCGCGGGGCCGCTGTGCTACAGGAACTCGGCCAACAATTCTTCGGGGTCCGCGACCCCGAGCGGCTGCCGCACGGGCGGGCCCTTCTTGAACGCCGGCTCGAGATCCTCGTAGGTCGGCACGTCCTCCGTGCGGTAGAACAGGCCGAGAGGGATCCGCTCCCGCTGCACAAAGGGCCATTCGATCGCCTTCGCGAAGGCCGCCTTCATGTCGCTCGGATCGTGGCCTTCCTTCTGCAGGTCGTACACCCGCTCGCGGAAGAAGTCGTACGTGTTCACCTTGTTGTACGTCACGCAGGGCGACATGCAGTCGATCAGCGAGAACCCGTGGTGCGTGATGCCGTTCTTGACGAGCTCCGCCATGCCCTTCACGTCGCCGCTGAACGCCCGCGCGACGTACGTCGCGCCGGAGGCGAGCGCGAGGGAGATCGGATCGACGGGGTTCTCGATGACGCCCACGATGGGCGTGGATTTGGTCTTCATCCCTTTCTCCGACGTCGGGCTCGCCTGCCCCGTCGTGAGCCCGTAGGTCTGATTGTTCATCACGAGATAGGTGATGTCGAAGTTCCGGCGCATCGCGTGGATGAAGTGCCCCACGCCGATCCCGTATCCGTCTCCGTCGCCGCCGGTCACGATGACGTTCAGTTCCGGATTCGCCAGCTTGACGCCCTCCGCAACGGGGAGCGCGCGTCCGTGGATCGCGTGGAATCCGTATGTCGAGAGAAAGTGCGGCAGATTGCTCGAGCATCCGATCCCCGAGACGATCACGACGTTCCACGGCTCGAGCTGGAGGGCGTGGATCGAGGTCTGCAGCGCCCGCAGGACCGCGAAGTCGCCGCAGCCCGGGCACCACGTCGGCTTGATCTCGGACTTGTACGTGTCCATCTCGAACTCGAGTTTCATGCGACCGCCTCCAGGATGTGATCCGCGATGTCCCGCCATGTGAAGGGCTCGCCGTCCGACTTGCCATAGAAGGCGTTCGCCTTGTGGCCCGTCTCGGCCCGCAGAAGCCGCGTGAACTGGCCCGTGTAGTTGCCCTCCACGGACAGGGTCTGTTTCGCGCCTCGGAGGAGGCGCTCCGTCTCCTCGACGTGGAACGGGAAGACCGTCGGGAACTCGAGGCTGTTCACCTTGACCCCGTCCGATTCGTCGACGTGCAGGATCGCTTCGTGGGCCGCCCCCCAAGTCGATCCCCAGATCAAGAGCGTCAGGTCCGCGTTCTTCGGTCCCCAGAGCTCCGGGGGTGGCGTGTCCTTCCGCAGGCCGACGAGCTTCCGCATGCGCTTCGCGTGCATCTTGCGGCGTTCCTCGACGTGCTCCGGAAGGCCCGCGAGGACGTCCGAGATCAGCTCGCTGCTCTCCATGTGCTCGTCCGTCGCCGCGACGTGCTGGAAGCCCTTCGTGCCCGGGATCGCGCGCGGGCTCACGCCGCTCTCCGTGATCAGGTAGCGCCGGAATTCCTTCGAGGTCCCGCCATCCGCCGCCATCATCCCGCGGACGATCGGGACGTTGAAGTCGAGCTTCTCGACCGTGCGGTAGCCTTCGCCCAGGAAGAGGTCCGAGATGACGATGATCGGCGTCTGGTAGATCTCCGCGAGGTTGAACGCCTGCGCGGTGAGGGAGAAGCATTCCTCGGGGTTGCGCGGCGCCAGGATCGCCCGGGGCCAGTCGCCCTGGCCGGCGCCGAGTGCGAGGTTGAGGTCCCCCTGCTCCGTCTTCGTCGGGAGGCCCGTCGACGGACCGCTCCGCTGCACGAGGACCGCGACGAGCGGCGTCTCCGTCATGCCGGCCTGGCCGATCGCCTCGACCATCAGGCTGAAGCCGCCTCCGGATGTGGCGGTCATCGCGCGCACGCCGGCGAAGCCCGCGCCGACGGTCATGTTCATCGCCGCGAGCTCGTCCTCGACCTGCTTCACGACGACGCCGTGCGCGGGACCGTGCAAGGCCATCCAATGCAAGATCGACGACGCCGGCGTCATCGGATACTGCGCGAGGAACTTCACGCCGGCCGCGAGGGCGCCGAGGCAGACCGCCTCGTTCCCGGTCATGAGGTACTTCGCCTCGTTGGTATAGGCGAGCCCGTAGTTCAGGGTCCCGCCCGCCTCGTCCACCGCCGCGGCACCGAGCTTCGCGGCCTGGATGTTCTGCTGCACGACCTCCGGCTTCTTGTCGCCCCAGATGTCTTTGAAGGCGCTCTCCACGTGCCGGAAGTCCAGGTCGAAAAGCTTGACGACGGCGCCGAGGCCGACCGTATTCCGCATCAGGGCGTTCGGCGAGAGCGTCTGCGCCTTCTTGCGAAGCGGGATCCCGATCAGCCGCACGTTCTTGCGGAGCTTCTTCGGGTCCGGCTTCGTGCCGTCCACGTCGTACACGATTGCGCCGCCCTCGTTGACGTCGCCTTGGTGCACGTCCATCGTCTGCTGGTTCAGGCACATCACGACGTCCGGGTCGACGCCTTGCGAGAGGACGGGATCGAGCCCGCCGCGGACCTGGGTCCAGACATGGCCGCCCCGGATCACGCTCTGATACGACGAATACGTCCACGTGTTCAGGCCGCTCCGCGCGCAGATCTTCGCGAAGCTCTCCGCGGTCGACGAGACGCCGTCCCCTGCGGCGCCCCCGATGCGGGCTACGAGGTCTCGCTTCGACATGATCGCACCCGACGTCGGCGGACTCCCTCTCCGGCTTCCCTCTTCAACACCGTCCCAATTTAATATACTCTTGCATCGGATGGGACGAGAGGCAAGCAGTCGAAGACCACTACGAGGTGCGTGGTCGTAGCTCCGGTTGGCTCAAAATCAGGTCAGCGTATCCGAGGCCCTGAAGGTCGGTTTCTCTGTACCCTCCATTCTTCAGACGTCGGAAGGACCGAAAGATTGCGAACGTACCCGTCCTGCGGAAACCTGGCTTCCGAGGGTCCCCTACCGGCGGGCCAAACGGGGTGATCACGAGATGACGAATCCGCTTCGGCAAGAATCCGAACACCAAAATCCAAACCGGGCGTTCGAGTACGATGAGAAGCGCCACATACTTGGGCCCAACGATTTTCATGGAAATCACACCTTCTGGAAGAGGCTTCTCGTAGAGCGCATCTCCCACATCCGGGATGACCTGTACTTTGTCTCCAAGCTCGAATAACGGGCCGAATTGAGTTTCGTCAACAGCGTCATCTCGAATAGTATGCCACCTGCCGACACGCCAAGTGTCTTCCAGTCCGTCAGTTAGGTCGAATGGGCGATTTGCTCGAATAAACTCTTGCGTGTGATGTCTCGCATGGACGGAGGGCCGCCCGCCGAAGAAACGCTTTTCCGGGCGGCCGCGTTCCTCCCGCGATCGGCGATGAAGGCGGTACCCGACCTCCCGAAGCACCCGAAGCCGCTCGGGCCGTACTCGCACTGCGTCGTGGCGAACGGATTCGTGTTCGTCTCCGGGCAGACGCCTCTCGTGCCCGGCGGCAAGCCGGGCGAATGGGCGGCGGCCGATGCGGCAGGCCAGACGCGACAATGCCTTCGGAATGTACAGTCCATCCTCGAGGAGCTCGGTCTCGGGATGAGCGCTGTCGTGAAGACGACGGTCTTCCTCGCGGATCCGAAAGACTTCGCCGCGATGAACGAAGCGTACAAGGAATTCTTCCCGGAGGATCCGCCGGCGCGATCTCCCGCGAGGATCGGCACGGAGCCCCCGGGGTTGCGGGTCGTCATCGAGGCGATCGCGGTCTACGAGCCGCGGGCGGAGGAGTAGTTACCACCAAACGGGGATAACGTACACCACGGGGGACCCGGTCTGCGCTAACCCTATTCGGTGGTAACGCGACGCGATCGGGTTCGGGCCATACCTGAACCCTACCTGTACGCGACACATGGACGACCTTTCGATGTTATCACCAAACGGTGGTAACGCGCAAGTGGGTTGCGGCCTCGCGGCGAAGCGCATCCGACACCGCTGGTACCTGTACTTCTGGGAGTACGGCCATCGGACCTCTCCCCCGCGCCGATCATGGATCTACGTCGGTCCGGTCGGGCGGCCGCGGACCCGCGAACGCGCCGCCGCGCTCCTCCTCGCGTACCACCTGAAGGCGCGGGATGAGTTGGACCGCCGCATCCAGAGACTGCTCGGCCGCGCCGGTCGCGGATGACTAGAACGACACCCGGGCGAGGGTCTTCGTCGCCCTCACGCCTTCAATCGCGCGGATCTTTGAAATGACGATATCCCCGATCGCGTCGAAGGAGTCCGCCTCGACCTTCGCGATGAGGTCGTACTCCCCGAAGAGAGGGTACAGCTCGACGATGTGCTCGACCTTCATCAGCTTCTGATAGACCTCTTTTTCTCGGGTCGGTTCGATGTCGATGAGGACGAAGCCGATGGCCGTGAGGGGCACCCCTCACTTTTTGCGTACATCCGAGTCGTAGATAAGGATATCGCGGTGCCGAGAAACAAGTGACATCCGATGTCGCACGACCGAGTCTCATGTGGGATTCTCAGGGGTGAGGATACAAGTACAACCCGACCTCTCAAATCGACTCGTGCCACGAAAGCCCGGGGCACCGGGCGATCCCGCACCGGTGTTCCCCGTCGAGACGCTCCGACACTGGTACGTCACGCCTTTCGGGGGTCGATCGCCAGAACTCGACCTCTCCCAGATCGGCATCAACGGCGAGGCGATCGAGAAGAATACCTCCCTCGATCCCGGAATGGACCGCGTGCGCGTGACGGTCCTCGGTCACCTGCGTCGTCCGGTCCTCCTCGATCGTTTCTTCGAGGTCGTTCCCCTCGATGAGCGTCATCCGGACGCCTTCCGCCAGTCGCCGATGGGCGAAGCGGTCCTACCAGAGGGCGACGAGGTCTTGCGGCCTCGGGACGCCCCGCATCCCGGGGATGAGGTCGTGATCAGCAGCGTCGCGAGCCAGCGACTCGGACTCCTCGCGGACTCGGAGGCGTTCGCCGGGGTCGTCGCCGAGCTGGTCCGCCGCGCCCGTGCGACGGATCAGGAGAACAGCTGAGCCGCCGCCCCACGGAAGACCGCCGTCCTCGGGCTTCGTCGCAATCGTTTTTATCGGCCGCCGGCCTAGGAGGGACGATGCGGGTCGGCGTCATCGGCGTCCAAGGCGACGTGAGCGAGCACGTCGACGCGGTCGCGCGCGCGATGCGCGAGTACGGGAAGGAAGGCGAGGCGATCGCCGTGCGCCGTCCCGACGATCTCGCGCGGGTCGATGCCCTCACGATCCCCGGCGGCGAGAGCACGACGATCTCGAAGCTCCTCGTCACCCTCGGCCTGTTCGATGAGATCGTGCGCCGCGCGACGGATGAAGCGATGCCGATCATGGGCACGTGCGCGGGGTGCATCCTCCTCTCGAAGGACGCCGGGGCCCAAGGGGAGAAGACGAAGACGAGGCTCCTGGGCCTCATGGACATGGCGGTCGACCGGAACGCGTTCGGCCGGCAGCGTGAGTCGTTCGAAACGGACCTCGAGGTCGAAGGACTTCCGACGCCGTTCCACTGCGTGTTCATCCGCGCCCCCGCGATCGTGCGGACGTGGGGCGGCTGCGCGCCCCTCGCCCGCTACAAAGACCGGACCGTCCTCGCGAGGCAGGGCAACCTCATCGGCTCGGCGTTCCATCCCGAGCTGGGCGGCGACCTCCGAATCCACCGCGGGTTCCTCGATCTCGTCTAGCGCTCCTCCATGGAGGGGAGTCCGCCATTTGCTCAAACCTGGCAGGGAAGAACGGTGGCGGTTGACTACGGACGAAGGTCACGAGGCCCCGGTCTGCGAGCGGGATGCCGTTCCGACCAACTGGGCGGAAAGCCCATCCGGCCAGTGAAAGAAAAGGGGCGGAAGATCGTCGAGCCGTTTCCGACTCTTTGGACGGAAATGCATAGTCGCCGCGCGCGGTCATTTCCGACCAAAAGGACGGAAGTCAGCCGATCGCAGCGGACGTGATCTCGTGATCGATCCGGTGGGATTCTAGGAAGGCCTGGATGTCTCCCAGGAGAGATGGCCGGACGAAGAGGACGGACTGGCCGAGGTATCGTACGCCGTCCCGTTCCGCGAACCCAGGGCGACGGTATACCTTTCCGCCGTGCACGCTCGTATCGCCGTAGACAAACCGCCGCAACCGCGCCGCTGTCGCCGCATCCGAGCTGTCGACATCCCAAGTAACGAGAAATCCCGATTCACGAGGCCTCCGTTTTCCCTGCCGCACCCTCCGCATCGTGGACTTTCGAGCCATCTTTCCGACCATTTGGACGGAAGGACTCGGTGCGTCGTCAATGTTCATGGAGGAGGGATGTGCGAAAGTGAAAATCCGCCTTGCGTCGGGTAGATTCGTAAGGCCTTTCAGACCCTGGTGCAGAAGCCCGCACAGGTCTCGCTCGATGGGCAGCCGGGCCGCAATCCCGGACAGTTTCCCGGAAGCGGTGCTAGAACAGGACGATCACAAGGGCGCCGAGGGCGATCGCTCCGCTCAGGGTAACGTACAGCGCCGGCCGTAGGACCGCCATCGTCGAGCTGATCGACGTCGTGAGGCGCGAGGCGGATTGCGGCCCGAAGATCCGGAACTCCGGGATCTCGCCGGCGAACGCGGCGGCGTCGGCCGGCTCGAGACCTGCCACCGCCTCGGTGACCGCCGCCTCCGTCTGCGCCAGGATCGTCTCGCGATCGAGCACCGCGCCCACCGCGTTGAAGCCGTCCATCGTCAGGTTGACGGAGTGGTTGTCCGTGGTCATCGCCTCGGACTCGCCGACGATTCCGGAGACCCGCGCGCGGAGGTCGTCCCGGATCCCCGGGACCATGTTGTTCCCGTCGAAGAGGATGTACGCGGTCCGCTGCCCGCCCGTCTCGACGACGAGCGCCTCGATGCCGCGCGCCCCGATCCCTTGGTCCGGCGAAGCGAATCCGCGGCGCGACGCGTACCCGACCCGCGGCCGGCTCTTCGGCGCCTTCAGCGCGGCCTCGGTGGCGGCCTTCGCGGCCTCGATGATCTCGTGGCTCCGCTGGCTGCCGAACAGTGTGAGGCCGACGCCCGGCTCGAGGCAGTTGTGCGCGTCGACGAAGATTGCGTCCCGTGCGCCGAGGATCCGCGCCTCCTGGACCGCCGCGTGGCCGGTCGCGCTGTCGATGTCGTCCGTCGGGTTCGGGGCGAACGACGCGACGATCAGGACGACGTCGCCAAACGCCTGCGCGAGCGCCGACGCCCGGGCGAACGAAGCGCGGCACGAGCGGCCCACCCGGACGCCGTACTCCGCGGTCGTCGAGAGCGCCCGCACGGCGTCGGAGACTTTCTGCACTTCCGCCGACGTGGCGGGGTTCTCGTCGTGGGTCGTCGGGCCGTGGGCGACGAGGACGTTCGGCGTGAGGTCGGAGAGGCCGCGGGCCACCTTCGACGGGAGGTCGCTCCCGCTCACGTATCCCATCGGGCCCGGATGGACCGTCGGCGCAACAAACAGCGCCTTCACGCCCCTCGAGGTCCGGAAGGCGAGGCCGCCCACCCGGACGCGGGCCGCGACGCTGATCGAGTGGAAGAACCCTTCCAGCTCGGCGATGCCCGCTTCCTCCGGCTCCGCGTAGTGGTCGAGCGTGAAGCGCAGGAGCTTCAGGCCGTCGACGCCGAACGAGCGGAGGAGGGGCCGCTTCGCGATTTCCGCGTACGCGACGGCGCTGCCGAAGAACAACGCGAACACGGAGAGCGCGATCGCGACGTCCGCGGGTCCGAAGGCCGGCACGAACAGCGCGAGGCCCGCGAGGCCGAGGAGCGGATGGAGGGAGGCAGCGGGGAGCGAGCGCAGGTGCTTCGAGTTCGACGTCGCGGACAGGATGACCTCGCGGACCCACAGGATCGCGCCGTACCCGAGGACCACGACCCGGTCGATCCGGAACGCGTACGTCACGCCGCCGAAGATCGAGTACGCGGACCAGACGACCACGGCGAAGAGTTCGAACGAACCCAGGAAGATGAGCCCGACGAAGACGAGGAGGAACGATCGGCGGAAGTACATGCGGCCCCCGAGGCGCTCCGCCACGGGGACGGTCCCCAGCGCCGCGACGCAGGCGGGCAGCGCGATCGCGACCGTGCCGACGGCGACCCGCCCCGCATCGAGGGACGGGTACACGAGCAGGTACGCCTCCACGGCCGCGAACGCGAGGATCGGGACGACCATCCGCTGCGGCCTCGGGGACAGGAACAGGCGGCGGGCCAGGCGCGTCGTCTCCGCTTGGCTCTCCGCCACCGTCGTCGGGCGGCGCGCCTGCATTCAGTCCGCCTTCACGGCCTGGATGATGCGCCGCAACGCGTCGCCTTCGCGCGCCACCTCGACGATCGTCCCCGTGACGACGACGTCCGCGCCCGCGCGCGAGACCGCCGACGCCGCTTCGGGCGTGCGGATCCCGCCGCCGACGACGACCGGGATCCCGATCGCCTCGTGGACGGCGCGGATCAGCCGGTCCGGCACGGGCTCCGGCGCGCCGCTCCCCGCCTCGAGGTAGACGAGCTTCATGCCGAGCATCTGCGCCGCGAGGGCGTACTGCACCGCGACGATCGGGTTCTTCCGCGCGATGAGGTCCGCGTCCCCGACTTCACCCGCCCGCATCCCCGGCTCGACGACGAGGTAGGCCATCGGGATCGTCTCGATCCCCCACGCCGCCACGATCGGCGCGGCGAGGCGTTGCTCGCCGATGATCAGCCGCGGATCCCGGCTGTTCAGCAGGCTCATGAAGTACAAGG
This sequence comes from Thermoplasmata archaeon, assembly GCA_036395115.1. Taxonomy (NCBI): domain Archaea; kingdom Methanobacteriati; phylum Thermoplasmatota; class Thermoplasmata; species Thermoplasmata archaeon. The sequence goes on from DASWDU010000001.1 coordinate 70,258, forward strand.
CGTCCGCGTGGGGGGAGAGGTTGCGTGCGTTCGCCGGGAACAGGATGACGGGCAGCTTCGCGGCGTCCTTGATCGCGAGGACCGTCGCGTCGACCTTGTCTTGCGTCACCCCGGTCGAGCCGCCCACCATCACGGCGTCCGTCCCGGCCTGGGCGGCCTCTGCCGCGATCGTCCCGGCGTCCTGGGCCGTCTGCTTCTCCGGGTCCAGGAGGGTCATGTGGAGCCGACGTTCCTTGCGCCGGCCGACGATGTACTCGTACACGTTCACGCGAACGCACCTGCGAGGAAGGCGGCGAGGGCGACGATCATCGCGTACTTCGTCACGCGCGCCGAGCGGGACGGATTCGCGGCCGAGTGGAGGGCGGCGTAGATAAACATTCCGTCCGCCGGGATCACGACGACCGCGTATCCGACGGACAGGAGTCCCAGGTAGAGCGGGAGGACGCTGAGGAGGACCCCGACGGCGAGGATCGCCCCCGCCACGATGCCCGCCCGCCGCTTCCCGATCCGCTGGGGCAAGGTCCGTCGGTCCACGTCCCCCCGCACGTCCTCGATGTCCTTCGTGACCTCGCGGCCGAACGTCGCGACGGAGGCAAGGGCCGCCAAGATGCCGGTCCGCATCAACGGGCCGGGGTCCGAGGCGAAGACGGAGACGCCCGCGAAGAGGAAGAGCGAGCCGACCAGATAGGAAATCACGACGTTGCCCGCGAGGCCCCGGGCCTTCCACCGCGCCTCGTACGTGAACATGAGGCCCGCGTTCACCCCGACGATGGCGAGGGCGTACGGACTGATGAAGCTCGCCAGAAACCCCGCGAGCAGGAACGCCGCGATGACGAAAGCCTTGGCCGCAAGGACGGAGACGTCTCCCGACACGAGAGGTCGCTCCGGATGGTTCACGCGATCCGTCTCGCGATCGAAGAGATCGTTCAGGGCGTTGCCTCCGGCGGTGAAGGAGGCGGCTGCGCCACCCGCGAGCGCGACGGAAGGTGCCGACGATGTGTATGCCGCGGTCCCGACGGCCACGACGCCTCCGATCGCGACGCCCACCGCGGACATCGCGCAATTCAGGGGGCGAGCGAGACGGAAGGCGCCGCGCACGGTTGCGGCGTAGGCCGGGCGTTGCTATAACGGTTGCCCGCCTCGGAGGCCCACCGGGACCACGAGAAATCCGAACCGCTCCGATTCTGGCGCATCGTCGTCGGCACGGGTTCCTCCGCGGCCGCGACCCACACACGATCCGGAGGCCGTCGGCTGTCGGTGGAACGCGACGAGACCGGAACGGGGCATCGCCTTTCACCGATCGGACGGTAAGGGCCGTCCGATGCGGCAGGTTGAGCGTTTGCCCGTCCTGGACGGTATCATCCGTGATTATCACCGGCGGACAGTCACAACCCTTTTACTCCCCTCGATTCATGCATATCTCAGTCCACCGGTCGAGGGGGGTGAGTTCTATCGCGATTCGCCACACAGAAGGGGTTCCCGAGGTCGTGAGCGAGCGGCCGACGAAGCGAGCGAGAGCAGGGTTGCGCAAGGCGACGAAAGCACGAAACGCCGAGGAAGCGATCGGACAATCGGAAGGTCTCGTCACCGTCCTGCGTCTGACGCAGGCCGACCTGACGCCGGCCGAGGACTCGATCCGGATCGCGAAGCACCTGTTCGACGACCGTCAGTACACGAAGGCGTTCCGCGCTGCGAAGCGCGCCGAGTCGCTCGCCCTCTCCCTCGACGAACGCTTCAATGCGTACCAGGAGGCGGCGAAGGCGCTGCGTGAGCGGATCGAGGCGATGCGGAATCTCGGTCTCCCGACGGCGACGATCGAGGGCGTACCCCATCGCGCCGAGGAGCAGGTCGTCGCCGGCACCTGGGACGACGACATCTTCGTGCCGGACTACGTCGCGGGGCGGGTCCTCCTCGAGCGCGCGGAACGGGAGGGGCGCACCGTCCAGGAGGACGCGGAGCGCGCGTCGAACGCGATCTTCGCGGCGGAGCTGGCGATCGAGCGGCTCGTCCAGATTGAGGGGCCGCCGGATCCGATCGTCTTCGCGAACGGCGTCGGGGCGCTCCTCGAGGCGGCGTTGCACTACGCGACCCGGGAGCTCGCCATCGGGAACGCGAAGGGGGCGACCTTGATCGCACGCGACCTCGAGGCGAAGGCGGCCTCCCTCCGAACGTTGTTCGGCGAGGCGACGAGAAACCTCGCGTCGACGGAAGCGCACCTCGCGGAACTCCGGGGAGAAGGCATCCTCACCGAGCGGCACGAGGGCCAGACCAAGATGGCGCGGGACCTCCTCGCGAAAGGGCTCATCGAGCCCGGGAGCGCGATGGCCACGCGACTCATGCGGGAGGTGATGTCGTTCGGCGAGACATACCGCAAGGCCACGACCGGCCTCGCCGATGCCGAGGTCGTGTACGGCCGGCTCAAGGGGGAGGGATTCCGGTCCTACGATGCGGACGTCGCCCTCGAGGACACGCGGACGGCCGTCCGCAAGGGGAACTACGCGCGTGCGATCGAGCACCTCGAGCGCGCCTTCGAGGCGTTCCAGCGCCGGACGAACGCGGGGCAGACGCTCGCGAAGTCGATCTTCGAGACGCAGGCGCGGATCGAGGGCCTCCAGGGGAGCGGCCTGTCGTTCCTGCCGGACATCCAGGACGTCTTGGCACGCGCCGAGCGGGAGTTCGCCGGCGGAAACTACTCGGACTCCAGCGAGGATCTGCGGCTTGCCACCGTCCTCCTCGATCAGGCGACGCGTCCCCTCGGGCCGAAGAAGTGAGCGGCGGCCTTAAGCCGCGCGCGTCCTTGCGTCCCGCGGATGGGTGAGCACTACTTCACGGAGCGGCCCGCCTCCCGGCGCCGGCCGGCGGACGTCCGGGTCGTCGTGCGAGGCCGTTCGTTCACCTTGCGGACCGATGCGGGCGTCTTCTCCCGCGGCCGGCTCGACGCGGGGACCCGGCTGCTCATCGAGGCGCTCGACATCGAGCCGGGCGAAACGCTCCTCGACCTCGGTTGCGGGTTCGGTGCGATCGGCATCGTGGCGGCGAGGCTCTCGGATGGAGGCCACGTCATCTTCACGGACGTCAACGAGCGGGCGGTGGCCCTCGCGAAGGCGAACCTCCGGGCGAACGGCGTCGAGAACGCGGAGGTCCGCACGGGCGACCTCTACGAGCCGGTCCGGGGGATGGCGTTCGACCACGTCGCCTGCAACCCTCCGATTCGGGCGGGCCGTGCGGTCGTCGACCGCATCGTGTCGGAGGCGCCGGACCACCTCCTCGACGGCGGGCGCCTCTGGCTCGTCGTCCGGACGAAGCTGGGCGCCGAATCGATCCGCGACCGCATGGTCCACGCCTTCGGGAACGCCGACGTCGTGAAGCGAGGCGGCGGATACAAGGTGCTCCGCTCCCGGAAGGCGACGGGGTGAGACGATCGCCGGGAAAATGGCACCCTCCGGCGGGCGGGTGCGGTCGGCCCGGGACGACGACGCGGCGAAGTTGACCCCACTCTGAACCGCTACCGCTACGAGAGCCTCGACTCCGGATTCACCGCCGACATCGACGGGGACGATGCCGGCCTCGTCGCCGAATATCCGGGCCTCTGGCGGCGGACTCCTTAACCTTAAATAGCTCGTGAAGTTTGGACGTCCGTCCCATCCGGGGATTGCTCAATGCCTGAGGAGAAGCCCGAGCCCGAAGCCCCACCCGCCCCGGCGAAGCCGGAGAGAGCGGAGCGGCCCTCGAAGAAGAAGGTCGAGGAAAAGGAGGAACCGAAGGCCCCGACGGCACCGAAGAAGCTCGAGGGCGTGAAGGAAGACTTCCGGTACATCGTGCGCATGGCGAACACAGACCTCGACGGGACGCGGCGGGTCGCGTACGCGCTCACGGCGATCCCGGGCGTCGGGATCCGCGTCGCGGAGGCGGTCTCCGACCTCGCGGCGGTCCCGAAGCGCGATCGGCTCGGGAACCTCTCCGAGGAGCAGACGGACAAGATCGAGGCGACGCTGGGCAACCTCAGCGAAGCGTTCCCGCACTGGATGGTGAACCGGCCGAAGGACTGGGAGTCTGGCCTCGACCTGCACGCGTTCGGCGCGGACGTCGAGATCCATCGCCGGGACGACATCAACCGCATGAAGATGATCCGATCGTATCGGGGCGTC
>DASWDU010000002.1 GCA_036395115.1 Thermoplasmata archaeon
TTTCTTGAGGTCGAAGCCGCCCGTCATCTCGCGAAAAGCCATCGCTTGGTCGGCGTGCTGAGCTTCTGAGGGATAGTTCTCTTCGAGGAAGGCCTTGTACGCCTCGCGATCACCGCGATTGAAAACCTCCAGCCAGGCTGCAAACTTCTGTCCGGCAGGCGTATCCGGTACCTTCACTTGGCCGGAACACGGCACAGAGAGACACAGCAGCCACAGAACAAGCACGGCTTTGACCCGCATAACCATCAGACCTATGAGATATTCCTTTCTAACGGTCAATTTACCTCTCCTTGATGAAAGCGGAGTGTCACCCTCCGCGGGAGATCCGATGGCGTGAGAATCCTGGTTCTCGGCGGAACGCTCTTCCTCGGTCGGCACGTCGTGGACGTCGCGCTTGCCCGGGGGCATGACGTCGTCCTCTTCAACCGCGGCCGGCGGAACCCACACCTTTTTCCCGAGATCGAAAAGCTGTGCGGCGACCGCGACGGGGATCTCGCCGCGCTGCGCGGCCGCCGCTTCGACGCAGTCATCGATCCATCCGGTTACCGACCGGAGCAGGTTCGGGCAGTGGCAGACGTGCTGAGCGGCGCGATTGCCCACTACACCTTCATCTCGAGTATCTCCGTGTACCGAGAGTTCCCTCCACACCGCTCGTTCGACGAGGACGCCCCGCGCGCAGAAGGCGACCAGGGCTACGGAGCGCTCAAGGCACGCTGCGAGGATGCGCTCGAAGAGACCATGCCGGGCCGGGTCGCGCGCGTGCGACCCGGCCTCATTGTGGGGCCGCACGATCCGACGGACCGCTTCACGTACTGGCCTCGCCGGGTTGCGCGCGGCGGCAAGGCGCTCGCGCCCGGCCGTCCCAAACGGCCGGTGCAGGTCGTCGACGTGCGTGATCTTGCCGAATGGTGCGTACGGCTAGCCGAGTACTCCTGCGTCGGAGTCTTCAACGCAGTCGGTCCTCCATCCCCGCTGACGATGGGCAGGGTGCTCGAGGAGTGCGCCGCCGTTACGGAGAGTCCCGCTCGTCTCACGTGGGTCCCGGACGAGGATCTTCTTGCGGCAGGCGTCAAGCCTTGGACGGAGCTTCCCCTCTGGATTCCGGAGAGCGACGCACGGGTCGGCGGGATGCTGCTGGCTGACAACCGGCGGGCGGTCGCGGCAGGCTTGACCTTCCGGCCTCTCGTTGACACGATTCGCGCGACGGTCGAGTGGGATCGCCGTGAAGGTGCGGCCGGACACGACCTTCCGATTCGTGTCACACCGATCAGTCCGGAGCGCGAAGCCGAGCTCCTTGCGCACTATGCATGAACGCCCCGGGCGTTGGCGGCGCCGATCCAGCAGTCGCTCGGTCGAGTGGGGTTCGCGATCGCCTTCTAGTGCGCCAGCCGCGATTCGAACGCGGGACCTTCGGCTCCGGAGGCCGACGCTCTATCCAGCTGAGCTACTGGCGCCTGCTTAAGAATGTCCACTGATCAATGATCAATGATCATTGGACATTGATCATTGATCATTCTTTAGCAGTCGGGGCGAGAGGATTTGAACCTCCGACCTCCTGGTCCCGAACCAGGCGCGCTAACCGGACTGCGCTACGCCCCGAAATTGGCATATTCCCATTGCCAGGCAAGGAAGCTAGAAGCAGAAGAAACCGAATGAAAGGGGA
>DASWDU010000003.1 GCA_036395115.1 Thermoplasmata archaeon
CGGTTTCTGGACCGTCACGACCTTCGGTGGCACGGCCTCCCGAATCATTGTAATGTAGGGACTTCCAAGACCGATTTAAACGTTCCGTCCAGAGTAGCGTCGCGTGCGAACCGCAATTCCGCACATCCAGAAATTCGGCGGCGGTCACGACGAACTGTCGAGGAAGACGTAGCGGTAGAGGAGCGCCGCGACGGCCCCGCCGATCAGCGGCCCGACCCAGTAGACGTACCAATTGTCGAAGAAACCGGAAACGATGGCGGGCCCGAACCAGCGGGCCGGATTCATTGCGGCGCCGGTGAGCGGCCCGCCCATCATGATGTCAATCGAGATCGTCAGGCCGATTGCGAAGCCACCGACGGCGTTGAACGAACCCTTCGGGTCAATGCCCGTCCCGAAGATGACGAAGACGAGGAAGAACGTCAAGACCGCCTCGACGAGGATTCCGGTCCCAACGCCGACATCCCAGCCGAGGGATGCGCCGGTCCCCAGCGCGGGCGTGCCCAGGTGGTACGGCTGCCAGATGTTCTGGGGGAATATCAGAGCGAGCGTAACGGCTCCCCCGACGCCACCAAGGAGCTGCGCGATCCAATAAACGCCTGCGAGACGCGGAGAGATTTGACGACTGACGAGGGCCCCGAACGTCACTGCGGGATTGAAATGGCCACCCGAGACGTGGGCCAGGGCGGACACCATGACTCCGATGGCGAGTCCATGGGCGAGGGCGACGAGCAGGAGGTCCGAGGTGCTCGTGGAGGCGGCGGTGAGGACGGCGCCCGCGCCGATGAAAATCAGCGTGTACGCCCCGACGAACTCCGCCACGGCCTTCCGCCAGGCCGCCACCGCCATCGCCCGCCTCCCCGCGGCCGAACCGGCGCGGCGTACTTCTACTTTCTCGTTCGGCCGAGCCGACGGACGCGTCACGCGAAGTACGACGCGGAGCCGCGATCGAATCCGGGCACGAATTCGAGGTTGAGTTCGGACGGCTGCCACGCGGCGTCCGGGAACACGAGGTTCGGGAAGAAGCGGGCCGTGTCGCCGGAAATCTGCGTGACGATGTGATCCGTGCCGAAGAGCGTCTCGAGGATGCGGTGCGACTGCTCGCGGCACACCCGCTCATCGACGAAGCCGATCGAGTGCATGTACTCGTGCAGGAGGACGTAGAAGGCGTACGGCTTGTAGAGGGCCGGGTTCGTCTCCTGAATCCGGAGGAGCGGGACCTTGTTCATGACGATGACGTTGGACGCGACCGGATAGAACGCGCCGAAGAACCCCTGAGGGTGGTTGCCCAGGTCCGCGAGGGCTAGCATCAGGCCGGCGCGGGTGCGGCCGAGGACCGTCTCGACGGCCCGCTTCACCAGCTCGAAGAGGTCGGAGAGCGTCCGGGACTGATCGAGCTTCCGCGCGAAGTCCATCGACAAAGCCAACGCCTCGGTCGGCCTTAAGGCATTGCCCGCGGAAATCAGGCGGGCGACAGCGGCACGAGGTTCACGCCCTCGAAGCCGACGAACAGGAGGCCCGCGTAGGCGATGCTCAGGACGGCCGCCCCGATGCTGACGGCGCGTCGGACCCGCGCGCTGTCCCACCGCGCCATCGGGTACGACACCCCGATCCCGAACACGATCATCCCCGCCACGACGCCGACGCTGAAGACGCCGACACCGCCGAGGAGGCCCGCGAGGGACGTGACGCTCAGCGACGCCACGAACAGCAGGATCAGCTCGTCGTTGCTCGCGAGCCCGTGCACCACGCCGATCCCGAACATCGCCCGGTGGTGAGGGTCGTCGTGGGAGGAGAGGTGCGTGTGGACGTGCTCCTCTGCCTCGTGGCGGTGCTCGTGGCGGTGAATCAACCCGAACTCAACGAGGAGACTGAACACCCCGATGACGACGAGCATGACCGCCACGGCGAGCTCGAGGTTGTCGAGCACGCCCGTGAGCAGGGTCGTGCGGAACGTGTACAGCAGGACCGTGACGATCGTCGCGGTGATCATGTGCCCGGCCGCCCAGCTCACGCTCATCCACGCCGTCCTCCGGAGGCTCTTGCTCCGGGTCAACAAGTTCGAGACGGCCACGAGATGGTCCGCGTCGTAGCTGTGCTTGAACCCCAAGGCGAGGGCGAGGGCGACGAACAGCAAGGGATCGAGCGGCATCGCGAGACCGTTACGGCCGGGCGGGCGGCGTAACACGCTCGTCCAGAGAGTAACACGCCTTAAACGTTCGCCGGGGATTTGAAGACCCCCGTAACACCTGGGTGGGTCCGGGGTAACACATGACCGTGGACCGCATCGGTGTCTCGCTCCAGGGGAGGCTCCTCGACGATTTCGACCGGCTCGTCCGCTCCGAAGGTTTCCCGAGCCGCTCCGAGGCGCTGCGGGAGCTGATCCGGCGCGCGCTCATCCGGGAACGCCGGGAGGCGGGCGGAAAGGTGGTCGGCACGATCACGTTCGTCTACCGCCACGACGTCGGCATGGTCACCCATCGGATCCTTCATCGACAGCACGACTTCCTCGGGACGATCCGAGCGACGGCCCACACCCACCTGAATGAGGAGACGTGTCTCGAGGTCCTGATTGTGGAAGGGGACGCAGGACGCGTACAGGAACTCTCGGACCGCCTCAAGACGACGAAAGGCGTCTTGTTTGCGGAGACCGTGGTCGCGGCGGCGGACATCGGATAGTCGTGAGTACCACCTGTGGGAACGCCACGGAAGGATTTATCCGGAGGCACGGGGACGCCGTTCCGATAGCCCACCGGCCTCTCAGGATCGAGTCCCGATGTCGTACCCCTACGCCCCGACGCGCCCTCAGCGAGGCCCGCCGTCGTTGCCGTTCGGGTGGGGCGTCGTGACCGTCCTGCTGGTCGGCGCGGTCTTCACGATCGTGGGCATCGTGATTATCCTCTACGCGTTTTTCGGCTTCCTCATGGGCACCATCGGCGCGGCGACGAGCTCTTCCTTTTCCGTGATGGCGTTCTTCCAATCGTTCTTCGGCGCGATCATCCTGTTCGTCATCGGCGGCGTCCTCGCCGGCGTCGGCGGCTGGCTGATTCGGCTCTGGTGGATCTTTCTGCTCGTCGGCGTCGTCACGGGTGTCGGGAGCGCCAATACGGCCCGGGACCGCGAGGTCTCGCGCGGCCCGGCCATCCAGATCCGGTGCACGAAGTGCGGCCGGCTGAACCCGGAGTGGGCCCAATTCTGCATGGGCTGCCGGAATCCCGTCTAGGACCCCGCGAGCTGAAACTCGGTTCTGAAACAAAGAATTGCGGATCGAGTTCCCTCTTCGTACTCATCATCCCCGGTAGACGCGTAATCCGCGACCGTGTCCAGGAAGGAAGAGCCCCTGGTGCAGGGCTACTCGTCGGCACGCGTCGCAATCTGCGATGTATACGGACCTCATTTACTTCGGATTCGGAAGTCGAGTTCCGATCGCCGGCGCGTCTTCACCCGTCCACGGGTGGCAAGTCGGTAGCTGATCCCCGCAACGAGACCAGTAGGAAGCGCCTCGAGGATAACCCGTGACGCCAGCGAGGTTTCCGGCCCAAGCCATACTGAGACGAGAAGGTCAAGGGAAATGAACACGATGGCGGTGATAGCTCCGCTCCACATGAACAATCTCGCACGTCGGTCGAGCAATCCCACGCTATTCGGCCCGGTCACCTCTACACCCAACAATCCCGGGTTGTCACGGATCCTTTCACTCGTTTCCCTGGCGATGGCAATAAAAAAGGCGACCGTCAACACGGCAAGGACGAAGAGGCTCCCATAAATTACCGCCGACGGTGAGGATTTTGAGTTCGGGAATAGGGCGAACGAGGCCGGGACCAACGCCAGCCAAAGAAAAAGAAGGATCGTTATCAGCATGAGCGTCTTTCTTCGCGATTTGAGACGGCCGACGATTGCCGCCACCCTAGAGGTTCTTGGGACGGCCATCTGCACACTGACCAGAAGTGGCCACACGCTCTTTAACGCTGCCGAGCCCTTGGCCATGACCCGCGCCGTCGAGAGGCCCGAAAATCAAAGGATCACAACCATGAGTGACAGGCTGCTCGAATCACGTCAAGGCGGTCATCAGCAGCAACCCAATCCCCAGGAGGAAGAGCTGAATCATGAACCAAAACTCTTCGCGGCGCCGTTGCATGCGGTCGTCGACGACCACTCCACGATACGTACTGGACATCAAATACGCGGGATTCCCGATTAGCCGAAGTTCGCCGAAACCCGAGCCCACGAGGAGAGCGAGCGCCAAGAGGGCGATTCCACTTAGCCGAAAGACAAGCACGAGAACTTCGACAAATGTCACCCGCCAGAAGATTGTGGTCACGGCGGCGACAATCGAGTCGACCAGCACGGCGCCGCCAAAGACCTTCAAGCTGCGAACGAAGGCTCGATAGATGCTCCCCATTCGCGGCTGCGATTCATGACACCGGATTCACCGACGGGCGTTGCCGTCTCGCTTCGACCGGGCTCTTCTTCGGACATATAGAAAGGCAATAATCGAAAGGATTACAGCCCCGGCTCCCGTGAGGGTTATCGTCAGCAGCAAGCTGAAGGGGAGACTCGAAGGCGGATTCGTGACTTGGCCGTATGGGGTCATGAGTGGATAGCGGTCCCGAGGGCCGCCTTCGACGAGCATTGGAGCGTCGCCGATCCCGTCGGGCGAGCTGCAGTCATCCTGAAGCTCACCCCGGCACCGGTCTTGCCCGGAATAGTTCGACCAGTAGTTGCCTCCGCTCGGGTATCCGTCATCCCAGGATGACCCGGTGCCGGACAGATCCCTCGCTTGGGCGGCGTTCGAGACGAAATTGTTGTGATAGACCGAGATTCGTGCCGAGGACACGATGGACAAACCGGATCGGTTGTTCCGAGCGATTGAATTCCGAGCAATGACCAAACCATCAGATTCCCAGATCGCGATTCCGTCGCGTCCATCCGAGATTGTGTTGTCGGTAATTGTGCCGTTCTTCGTCTGACCTATCCACAGCCCAAAGTCATGGCCAACCAGGACGTTCCGCGAAATCACGATGGCTGAGAGTTGATACTGCGCGGAGATTCCTATGCCATTCTGTGAGAACTCGTTATTCTCTAGCGTGATGTTGTCGCTCGCTGTCTCAAGGTCAATCCCCCACACATTCCGTAGGAACCTGTTTTCCGTGGCGACCACCGAAGTGGAAAGCAAGATGTGAACTCCATCGGAATTTTGTTCCGCGAGATTGCCCCTCAGCGTCACGTTCGACACGGAGTCGAGATAGAACCCGTTCCAATCACTCGACACCGTGTTGTTAATGAGGAGAAGCCCCATCGATCGCTCCACATGGATCCCGTGAAAATTGTCAGTCGCCGTCGTTGATTCGATTCGAGCATTCGTGACGTTGCATAGCACGACTCCGTCGTTGCTCGAGTTGACACCCGAATGGACGGTCACGTTTCGGATGACAAAGGAGGCGGTGGTGTTTCGCACGAAAATTCCATCGCCTGACGCGGCGGAAATGTCCCAATGTTCGATGATGAAAGGGTCTGCCGGAGCACCTGTTCCCCTCACGACACCATTCGTAGACGAGAAGTTCCTATCGCCCTCGATGTGGATGGGCAGATGCGGTGGATACGAAGCCGAGACTGGAGGCATTAGCAATGGGAAGGAGGCGAAAGACAGGATCACTCCAAGCAGCGGTATGATCCAGAGGGAAGATCGATTCTCGGTGCCAACGGATCTCCGGAGTCTCGGTTCGCGATTCTGCACCCCATTCACCTGGTAGACGTCACACGTCGCTGGGCCATAGTCACCGCGGGACCGGACGTCCGTAGTTACCGAGATGCACCGTGCCGCAGTCGACAACGCCTGTTTGGTATCGACTAATGGAGCCCAAGCAGTCCAACGCTATGTCGAACAAGTCGTTGTAGGCTGTTGTACGGACCGGTGAATACCCTCTGGGGACTTATTTCCGTCGGCTCGCCGCTCATTTTGGGGCTTGCGGTAAGGGCCGTCTCATCCCGAGGCATGGACCCTGGAGTCTGACATCCCGACACCACCGACCTTCTCGAGGCAGTTTCCGTGTGGGCTCGGGGCGAATCTCTGCGGTTCGGAACTTATTTGAGTCCGCGACGGGGTTCGCGCGAGTCGATGGGGCTCCTCACCCGCTTCGCAAGCCAGTGGGTGGCGGGCGAGACCCTCGACGATGCGCTACGCGTGGCGAAGGACGCGAACCGCCGCGGGATCGACGCCCTCGTCAACCACCTCGGAGAGCACTACCACGACAAGGCGAGTGTCGAGGCGACGACCCGGGAGTATCTCCGGCTGGTGTCCGCGATGCGCGTCCAAGGGATCCGCGGACATCTGAGCCTCAAACCGACCCAGTTCGGCGTGCTGATCGACCGGTCGTACGCCCTCGCGCAGATGGCCCCCGTCCTCGACGCGATGAAGGCGGACGGCCGCGTACTGTGGCTCGACATGGAGGGCTCGAACACGACGGACGACACGATCTGGATCGGCGAGAATCTGCGGACGTGGTACGATCGCGTCGGCATCTGCGTCCAGGCCAACTTGCGGCGGACTCCGGGCGACCTGAACTGGCTCCTCGACCGGGGCATTCGCGTGCGCCTCGTGAAAGGCGCATACAAGGAGAACCCGGACGTCGCCTTCCCGACGCGAACGGAGATCGACCGGGCGTACCTCGCCCTGCTCGAGACGTTGTTCGAACGGGGCCGAGATTTCGAGGTCGCGAGCCACGACGGGCGAATGGTCGACCGGGCCCTCGAGCTCGCGAGGGACCGTCCGACGCCGTTCGAGTTCGCGATGCTCCAGGGGGTGCGGGACCCGCTGAAGGACGAACTCGTGAAGCAGGGCCATCGCGTGGCCGAATACATCCCGTACGGCCCGAACTGGCTGCCGTACTTCACCCGCCGGCTGCGGGAACGGCCTCGGAACATCGTCACCATGGTCCGCTCCTTCGTGAGCGGCTGAAGCCTTTTCCTGTTCCGCGGCCATCCGACCCTGTGGACGAGCGCGCCTTCCGGCGGACGATGGCGATCCTCGAGAAGGCCTATCCCATGCAGGATTGGTCGCGCGGCATGACGGCCTTCGAGGTCCTCGTCTCGACGGTCCTGTCGCAGAGCACGACCGTGGCGAACGAGCGACGCGGCCTGGAGGGGTTGCGGAGGCGGTTCGGCGAAGTCACGCCGGAGCGCCTTGCGGCCGCGCGGGATGACGACATCGCGGAGGCGATCTGGCACGCCGGCCTGGCGCGGCAGAAAGCCCCGCGGATCCGGAGCCTCTCGAAGTCGATCCTGGAGGCGTGGAACGGCCACGTCGAGCGGATCCTCGACCTTCCCACCGATGCGGCCCGGGCCGCCCTGATGGAGTTGCCCGGCGTCGGCCCGAAGACGGCCGACGTCGTGCTGGCGATGGCGGGCGGCCATCCGACGTTCCCGGTGGACACGCACATCGCTCGGATCGCGAGGCGGTGGAATCTCGGGCGATCCGGGGACTACGAATCGATCCGAGCCGCCCTGGAGCGGCGCACGCCCGCGGACAAGCGGAAGCCCTGGCACCTCGCGATCATCGCCCACGGCCGGACCCTCTGCAAAGCACGCAATCCGCGGTGCGATGAATGTCCGGTACGGCGGGACTGCGACTGGTATCGGCGCGTTCGAGGCCCGCGTCGATCGCGCAGGCGGCCGCGCGACAAAAGGTTAAGAGCGCCAAGGAAATAGTGCGGTTCGCGGTGGGCTGTGGCCGTCGCGGACTATATTCAGTTGATGAAACTGCGGATCGATGCGCTCCTGTTGCTCGTGGCCGCCGCCGGATACGTCGCGACGAGCGGTCCGCAGGTGGACCCGTCCCGGTTCGGCCTGCTCATGGCCTCCGGCCTGCTCGCCGCCGCCGGCGCGAGCGCGACGAACCACTACTTGGATCGCGACCTCGACTCCTTGATGCGGCGCACGCAGTCGCGGCCCCTGCCGCAACACCGAATCGACCCGCCGGCGCATGCGCTCGAATTCGGCGTCGGGTTCTTGGCCCTGGGACTCGGGATCGCGGGGTTCGGGATCAACGTCCTCACGGCCGCGATGATCGGCCTCGGCTACGCGATCTACATCGGCGTGTACACGCTCGGCCTGAAGCGGTCTCACGTGAGCAACATCGTAATCGGAGGATTCGCCGGGTCGTGCCCCGCGCTCGCCGGCTCGGCCGCGGCCGCGAACGCAATCAGCCTGCCGGCCGCTCTCATCGCGCTCCTCGTGTTCCTCTGGACCCCCGGCCACTTCTGGGCGCTCGCATACCGGAGCCGAGACGACTACCGCCGCGCCGGAATCCCGATGTTGCCCGCGGTCCGCGACGAGCGCACGTCGGCGTGGGCGATCGGCGCGTCGACGGCAATCTTAGCGGTTGCGAGCATCGCGTTCATGTTCACGAACGCCTTCGACTTCGTGTATCTCGCCGTGGCGGGCGTCGCGGGCGGCGTCCTCGTCGCGCTGACGGCGAGGTTCCTCCGGACCCCGACAGCCCAGACCGCGTGGGCGGGATACAAGTTCTCGGGCGTGTACCTGACCCTCGTCCTGATCGCCATCATGGTGGACGCGATCGTGCGAATTCCGGTGTGAGGCGTCGTTCGGCGCAAGTTCCGACCCTGCCTTTTAATACGAGCCTCACCTAGTATCCTCGAACCCACGAATCGGTGGACGTCATGCCGGCGTTGGCGTTTGTTGATGGCCATCGGTCTCGCGCCCCACGTCGCCGCGGGAACGCTTCGGACTGAGGCGACGGCGATGGGCAGCCCCGTGAAGACGGATCTTGCGGGCCCGCGGATCGACAAGGGCCTGGATGACGTCTACGTGAAGGAGAGCTCGATCTGCTTCGTCGACGGGCAACGGGGTCGCCTCCTGTATCGGGGATACGACATCCGAGACCTCGCGGCCGGCTCCACGTACGAGGAGACGGTCTTCCTCCTCCTCGAAGGCCACCTCCCGAACCGCGAGGAGCTCGAGCGGGCGAAGGCGGAACTCGCGGCGGGCCGCACGCTCCAGCCGTCCGTCGTGCGGCTCCTCCGATCGATGCCGGAGCACGCGAACCCGATGGACGTCCTGCGCACGGCGGTGTCCTACCTGTACAGCTTCGACCCGGACCGCGACGACACGACCCGCGCCGCGAACCTGCGGAAGGCCCGGAGGCTCGTCGCGCAGCTCGGCACGATCGTCGCGGCGTACGAGCGCATGCGAAAGGGGCAGCGAATCCTCCGGCCGAATCCGAAGCTCGGCCACGCGGAGGACTTCCTGCGGATGATGACGGGGAAGAGGCCGGATGCCGCGCGCGCCCGCATCATGGACGTCGCGATGATCCTGTACGCGGACCACGCGATGAACGCCTCCACGTTCGCCGCGACGGTCGCGGCGTCGACGAAGGCGGACCTGTACAGCACGATCGTCGCGGCGCTCTCGGCGCTCAAGGGGCCGCTCCACGGCGGGGCGATCGAGGCCTCCCTCCGCGGGATGGAGACGGCGGGGACGCCGGAGCGGGCGGAAGAGTACGTCCTCACGACCTTGGCGAACCACCAGGTCGTCTACGGCTTCGGCCACCGCGTCTACAAGACGTACGACCCCCGGGCGATCGTCCAGAAAGAGTTCGCGCGGCAGCTCGCCGAGAAGACGGGGGACGACCGGCTGTACCGGGTCGCGACCGCGATCGAGGAGACCGTCGTGCGGGAGATCGGCTCGAAGGGCATCTATCCGAATGTCGACTACTATTCCGGGCTCGTCTTCCAAGGCCTCGGGATCCCGACGGACCTCTTCACCCCGGTCTTCGCGGTCGCGCGGATCGCCGGTTGGACCGCGCAGGTGATGGAGTACTGGGAAGACAACCGCCTCCTGCGGCCGCTCGACTGGTACGTCGGGCCGAAAGACCTCGTCTACACGCCGATCGACGAGCGATCGTGAGGCGACACGGATGCCCGCGGAGCGCCTCGTCCTGCGGCCTCCGGACGGCGGGCACAAGATTCTGATCACGGAGGCGGGGATCCGCGTCCCGGACGACCCGATCGTCCCGCTCATCGAGGGAGACGGCGTCGGCCCCGACGTCGTGCGCGCCGCGCGCAAGGCCGTGGACGCGACCGTCGCGGACGCGTTCGGCGGCCGCCGGCGGATCGTCTGGTACGGCGTGCCGGCGGGGGAGCGGGCGATGTTTCAGTTTGGCGAGATGCTCCCGGAGGCCACGCTCGGCGCGATCCGGGAGTACGTCGTCGCGTTGAAGGGCCCGCTCACGACGCCGGTCGGCGGGGGGTTCCGCTCGCTGAACGTCACCCTCCGGAAGGCGCTCGACCTCTACGCCAACGTGAGGCCGATCTACTGGATCCCCGGGGTGCCGAGTCCCGTGACGCATCCGGAGCGCCTCGACATCATCATCTTCCGCGAAGGGACGGAGGACGTCTACGCGGGGATCGAGTGGGAGAAAGGGTCCGCGGAGGCGGCGCGGATGATCGACATCCTCGAGAAGGAGTTCCGGACGCACGTGCGGCCGGACAGCGGGCTCGGCGTCAAGCCGGTGAGCGAGACGGGATCGAAGCGGCTCATCCGGAAGGCGATCCGGTACGCGATCCAGAGCGGCCGCCGCTCCGTGACGCTCGTCCACAAAGGGAACATCATGAAGTATACCGAGGGCGCGTTCCGCACTTGGGGATACGAGGTCGCGAGGAACGAATTCGGCGAATCGACGATCGCCTGGGACGACGTCGCCAAGTCGTACGGCGGCCAAGCCCCGAAAGGCAAGGTCGTGATCAAGGACGTGATTGCGGACAACATGTTCCAGCAACTCCTGCTGCGGCCGGAGGAGTACGACGTCCTCGCGACGACGAACCTGAACGGGGATTACCTGAGCGACGCGGCCGCGGCCCAGATCGGCGGGCTGGGCGTCGCGCCGGGCGCGAACATCGGGGACGCCCATGCGCTCTTCGAGCCGGTCCACGGCAGCGCGCCGAAGTACGCCGGATTGGACAAGGTCAACCCGACCGCGGAAATCCTCGCGGGCGTCTTGATGCTCGACTACCTCGGATGGCGGGAAGCGGCCGAGCGGCTCCGGGACGCCGTCAAGGCGGTCATCAAGTCGAAGGTCGTCACGTACGACCTCGCGCGTCAGATGCCCGACGCGAAGGAAGTCGGGACGGCCGCCTTCGCCGACGCCGTCGTGGGCGCGATCCGCGGGGCGGGCCGTTGACGGCCCGAGACGATCACGCGTGCGACTCGGAGCTCGAACGGTCCGTGTGCGCCGAGATGACGCGCCAAAGCCTCCCGCACGAACATCGGTCGCTCCATTTCCGGATCGCGGATGCGTCGGGCGGGACGGAGGAGTACACGCCCGCGATCGTCGCGCGACGCGGCTCGCTCCTGTTCCTCGTGGATTCGGTCGACTCCGCCGCGGACCGAAACGCGATTCGTCGTTTCTCGCGGTTCCTCGAGCAGCACTCGCCGGAGCTCGTGCTCGCCGTGGTCACGGCGGACGATGCGGTCGAGCGAATCCCTCCAGACGCGTACGACGAAATCTATGCCGCTTCCGACGTCGCCAAGCTAACGGCGCGAATCCGGTCGCAAGATCCGAAGGGGATCATCCGACCTTTCGACAAGCCGCGTCCGCGAGACTCCGCCATGTGATTCCGCGAGGACGCCGGCCGATACGCGCTCGCGCGACCCGCGGGTTGAAGAAGGAAGGCCGCTTTCCTTCGGGGGAGCATGGTCCTGAGTCCGACCGAGACGTACGTCGCGACCCTCTTCCTCGCCGTCACGCTGTCGATCTTCGGCCGGAAGATGTACTTCCGCCTGCGGTACCTCTTCGCCGCGAAGGCCGTGGAACGGCGGTGGGATCATATTCCCACGCGCATCAAGAACTTCGTCGTCTACGGGATCTTCCAGAGGAAAGTCGCGCGCGAATGGTACGCCGGCGTGCTCCACTCGTTCATCTTCTGGGCGTTTGTCATCCTCGGAGCCAGCGTCGTCGAGATCACGGCGCAGGCCTACGCGCCGGGCTGGCGGGTGCCCACCCCGACGATCGCGGGCTTCTCGTTGAGCGGGCCGCTCTACCTCGCGCAGGAGGTGATCGCCGTCCTCGCGGCGATCGGGGTGGGGATGGCCCTCTACCGACGGTACGTCATCCGCCCGAAGAAACTCATGCACGAGGGGATGCGCGACGCGACGATCGTCCTCTTCTTCATCCTCGGAATCGTGATCTCGCTCCTCCTCTACAACGCGGCCGACATCGCGGCCGGAACGGCCTCCCTGCCGGAGTGGAAACCGATTTCGTCCGCCCTCGCCGCCGTCCCGGGCCTCGTCCTCGACGCGACATGGTGGCGGGCGTTCTGGTGGACCCACGTCCTCCTGCTGTTCTCGTTCCTCGCGTACGTGCCCCACTCGAAACACATGCACATCATCTTCGCGATCGTCAACACGTTCTTCATGGACCTCACCCCGAAGGGGACGTTGAAGAAGGTCGATCTCGAGAAGACCGAGACGTTCGGGGTGGACCGCGTCGAGCAGCTGTCGTGGCGGCAGCTCCTCGATGGCTACGCTTGCACGGAGTGCGGCCGGTGCACGGACGCGTGTCCGGCGAACGCGACGGGCAAGCCGCTCAACCCGATGCGCATCATCACGAACATGCGGGACACGCTGGACGAGCAGGGCGCCGCGATCGTGCGCGGGACGGTCGCCGGCCTCCCGGACATGTTCGAGACCGTCCACTCGACGGAGGGCATCTGGGCGTGCACGACGTGCTACGCATGCGTATACGAGTGCCCCGTGATGAACGAGCACGTGCCGAAGATCATCGAGATGCGGCGGAACCTCGTCCTGACGCGGGGGGAGATGCCTCCCGAGACGATGGAGGCGATGCGGAAGATCGAGCAGAACTACAACCCGTGGGGCATCGGGTGGGATCGGCGCGCGAGCTGGGCGGACGGCCTCGGCGTCAAGACGATGTCGGACGCCCTCGCGTCGGGGGACGCGATCGACGTGCTGTACTGGGTCGGCTGCGCCGCATCGTTCGACGACCGCAATCAGAAGGTCGCGAAGGCGTTCGCGCGCATCCTGCAGAAGGCGGGGGTGCGCTTCGCGATCTTGGGGCCGGAGGAAAAGTGCACCGGCGATCCGGCCCGCCGGCTCGGGAACGAGTATCTCGCGCAGGCGATGATCATGGGGAACGTCGAGACGCTGAACCGGTACGGCGTAACGAGGATCGTCGCGACGTGCCCGCACTGCTTCAACACGTTGAAGAACGAATACCCGGACTTCGGAGGGAAGTACGAGGTCGTCCACCATTCGCAGTTCCTCCGGGACCTCATCGACGCCGGTCGCCTCGCGCCGACGAGGGACGTCTTGCAGTTCCTGACGTATCACGATCCGTGCTACCTCGGACGGTACAACGGCCTCTTCGAGGAACCGCGCGAAGTCCTGTACCGGATCCCGGGGGTCCGGGTCGTCGAGATGAGCCGATCCCGCGAACACGGATTCTGCTGCGGGGCCGGCGGCGCCCGGATGTGGATGGAGGAACGCACGGGCGAGAAGGTAAATCACCGCCGCCTGAGCCACGTCGAGGAGACGCAGGCGAACGCCGTCGCGACCGCTTGTCCCTATTGCCTGATCATGCTCGACGACGCGGCAAAGACGAGGAACCGGGAAGACATCCGGCGGTTCGACATCGCGGAGCTCCTCGAACGCTCGCTCTAGGGGTGTGGCCGAAGGCCTATTAGGCGGGGACGCCATGTATTAGCCGCAAGCATCCCTCCACAACGCCGCCCGGGCTTGTGGGCGTGCAAACGTCGCCGGGCGGCCTACTTTTTCTCGGTAGCTCCGCGTACGGATGCTCGCGGGACCCGAAAGCTGAAAGGTTTTTCTATCGCGGCCGACAGTGGGGTGCTGGAGGGGACCAGACTATGCTCTTTCCCGCATTCACGGACGCCGCGGCGCTCCTCGGCCGTATTGCCCTCGCCGCCCTTTTCCTGACCCATGGGTGGCCCAAGATCAAGGACATCCGAAAGCCGATCGGGTTCGTCAAGGGAACCGGGTGGCCCGGAGGCGCGATGTTCGCAATCCTGTTCACCCTCCTAGAATTCTTCGGAGCGATCGCGCTGATCCTTGGCTTCCTGACCCAGATCGTGGCCGTCCTCCTCGTCCTCGAGATGGTTGCAACAACGATCTTCCAGAGGACGAAGCTGAAGGGCAAGTTTAGGGGCGGCTACGAACTCGACGTCGCGTACGCCGCCTTCGCCCTGGTCCTCGCGCTCATGGGCCCGGGTGCGTGGTCCCTCGACCGGATCCTCGGCTTCGCCTAGAGCTCGCTGATCCGCTTCGCGAGATCGAAGTCGAGGCTCGTCAGGCCGTCCTTGTCGTGCGTGGTCAGCGCGAGCCGGACCGTGGCCCAGGAATTGTAGATGTCCGGGTGGTGGTCCATCGATTCCGCGAGCGTTCCGACCTTGTTGATGAATGCGAGCGCCTCTGGGAAATCCCGAAACGTCCAGGTGCGCGCGATCGTCTTCCCCTCGCGAGACCATCCGGGCGTCTCCCGGAGGCGGGCGGCGATGTCCTGCTCCGAGAGGAGAGAGCGGCGGGCCATCGCGGCGGGAAAGACCATCGGGGGCAAAAGGATGATGCTCGCTGGTGCGTGGGACCTCAACCCATCAGGTGCGGGCATTTTGAAAGACCTTTCAAACCGAACCGACGAGGCCTTTCGGCGGGCCTACCGTACGATCACGATCGGCGTCTGCGCGACAATGTCGAATCCCCAGGCGATGTCGAGGCCGATGTGAAGAGCATAGCTGTAATATGAATACGTCCCGCGATAGCTCGAGGCGACGTCCGCAGGGATCGGGATTTCGAACGTGAATGGCACGCCGACCCGGATCCGGTCCATCGGCACGGCCACCTCCGTCTGGTACGTCTCCGTCGTCGCCTCCTGACCGTCCGCCCGAGCCCACTCGCCGCCGATGAGCCGTGTGTACACCCGCCGGATGCGGGCGTTCCCCGTTCGGTTGAGCGTGATGCGGCAGCCGATCAGCTCGCGCGCGAAGAACCGGTCGCCGTCTAGCTCGACGTAGACCTCCGGGCCCTCGCCGCCCGAACGGAACCGCACAGGTTGCGCGAACGTGCGCACGCTCGGGCGGTCGTAGAACACGAAGATCTCGGTGCTCCAGACCGTGTCGACCCAGAGCGGCACGTCGAGGCGCGCCGTGAGGATGTACTTCACGTTCGCGTGGCGCCCCGCGTACGACGGGAGGGCGTGGAGCGGGATCTGGAACCGGAAGGGGAAGCGGTAGGTCCCGGCGGGAAGCGGACCTTCTCCGCGGAGCGGGAGACGCCACTGCACGACCGTCGCGATGGAGCGGTACGTATGCGATTCCTTCCCCGAGCCACGCGTGATGACCGTCTCCTCCGTCCCCGTGAAGTCGACGTAAAGGCCGCGGGCGGAGACCTCGCGGGTCGTGTCGATGACGACCGTCCCTTCGATGACGTCGCCCGTGTAGTACGCGACGCGCGGGAGTTCCACGGCGATCTCGCGCGGCATCGCTCACCCCTCGACGGCCGTGCCGCTCACCGCACCAGGAACCGCGTCCCGCAGTACTGGCACGTCGCGATCCCGAATCGGTCCACGTTCGTCGGAGGCCCGCCGCAGTTCGGGCAGCTGAGCGCGATGGGGCCTTGCTGGCCCGCCGGGACCATCGGCTGCTGAATCGGCGGCGGAGGCGGGATGCTGCGTCGTCCCTGTCCCGAAAGGACCGCCAAGATGATGACCAGGAAGACGAACAGGAACGGGATGCAAAACATAAACGGCAAGAAGCTGGGGAGGAACGTCCCCGTCATGACAATCGAGACCATGGCGACCGCA
Organism: Thermoplasmata archaeon; assembly: GCA_036395115.1. Lineage (NCBI taxonomy): Archaea > Methanobacteriati > Thermoplasmatota > Thermoplasmata > Thermoplasmata archaeon. Next base: position 15,848 of record DASWDU010000003.1, read on the forward strand.
GCGATTACGACGAACACGACGACTGCGATGAGCTGCGGCGTCGTGCTCCGGCGCGGCGCGACCGGGTACCAGCTCTGCGACGGGGGCGGCGGCGATGGGGGCGGGCCCACGGTTCCGGATGGGCGAGTTCCTTAGATGAACGCTACGGAGGCGTGCCTTCACGCCCGCAGTTCCTTGATCGTCGCGGGCAACAGCTTCAGGACGTCCGCCACGAATCCGAGATGCGCGACCTCGAAGATCGGCGCGGTCGGGTCCGTGTTAATCGCGATGATCAGGCCGGCGTCCTTCATGCCCGCCACGTGCTGCATCGCGCCGCTGATGCCGCACGCCACGTAGAGCTTCGGCCGGACCGTCTTGCCGCTCTGCCCGACCTGGCGGGTCTTCGGGAGCCAGTCCATATCCGTGAGCGGTCGAGACGCGCCCACGACGCCGCCGACGGCCTTCGCGAACTCCTCGATGACGGGAAGGTTCTCCTTCTTCTGGATTCCACGGCCGGCGGATACGATGACGTCCGCCGCGGCGAGGTCGATGTCCTGGACCGTCGGCCGCTCGATCCGCTCGAACCGGGTCCGGATCTTCGTCGCGTCGACCGCGATCGTGGTCGGGGTGACGGCCCCGCCCGCCGCGGGACTCGCCGGCTTCACGGAGCCCGGCCGGAGCGTCACGACGATCGTGCGGTCCGAGCCGATCTCGACCTCCGCCTGGACTTTCTCGTTCAGGAGCCGACGCGTCGCGATGAGCCGGTCGCCTTCGAGACGCATCTCGACCGCGTTCGTCACCAGCGGAAGATCGAGGGCCCCCGCGACCGCCGGCGCGAGATCGTACCCCTGGGACGTGTGGGCCGCGAGCAGGAGTCTCGGCGTCGTCGACTCGAGGAGACCGCGCACCGCCTGCGCGTATCCGTCGCCCGTGTACTCTGCGAGGGCCGCGTCCTCGACCAGCAGGACCTCCGCGCCGAACTTGGCGAGCGCGTCGGCGAGGGCGCGCACGCCTCGGCCGAAGAGGGCGACCCGGGCGGCGCCGCCGGACTGCGCCGCCAAGTCCCGACCTGCAGACACGAGTTCGAACGTCGAAGGCGCGAGCCGTCCTTCGAGATGTTCGGCGACGATCAGGATGTCCTTCGACGTCGGATCACCTCCGCACGAACCCCTTGTCCCGCAAGACCTGCGCGAGCTTCTTCGCCTGCTCCTCGATCGATCCCGTCACCATCTCCGCGTGGCCCTTGGCGACGGGCGGCGAGAGTGCCCGGACGGCGAACGTGTACGGCGGCGCGACGGACGCAGGCGCAATCTCCCGAATCGGCTGGCGTGCGGCCTTCATGATCGCCGGCAACGGCGCGTATCGGGGCGTATTCGCGCCGAACTGGATTGTGAGCAAGGCGGGCAGCGGGACGGCGTAGACGCGCTGCAAGCCGCCCTCGAGCTCCGTCGCCACCTCGAGGCCGCCGTCCTTCGGCTCGACGCGCGTGACGACGCTCGCATGGGGCATCCCGAGGAGGCCGGCGAGGAGCCCGCCCGTCGCCGAGTTCACCTGGTCGTCCGACTGGACGCCGGTCAGCACGAGGTCGTGCGGCAGCGTCCGGATCGCGGCCGCGAGGACCCGCGCGACCGTGCCGACATCGTATCCGGCGGGATCTTCCGACGCGACGCGGACCGCCTCGTCGGCCCCTTTCGCCAGCGCTTCGCGCAACATCTGCTCGGTCCGCTTCGGGCCGACCGTGAGGGCGACCACGCGTCCCCCTTGCGTCTCCTTGAGCCGCACCGCTTCCTCGAGGGCGTACTCGTCCGCGCCGTTGATCTTGTAGTTCAGCGCATCGCGGCGGATGTCTTTCCCGTCCGAGGCAATCGCGAACTGTAGGTCCGGGTTCGGAATCTGCTTGAGGCACACGACGACGTTCAGGGGCATGGCACCGTTGGGAAAGTCCGAGGCTTTTTAACGTTGCCGATGCGACGAGCCGGCCGCCGGGCCGCGTGCAAGGCATCTGGCGCCACGTCCGCCGAAACTCCACCGGCGAAGGGCTCATCGCGGGGTCCCGCCTTCGCCGGTTCCGGGATGAACGAAACGATTCGCGCGCGGGAACGGCTCCGGCCGTTCGTCGAGCAGGCCCGGCGATTCCGCGGCTGGCAGCTCGACGCCTTCGGCCCGAACCCGCTCGATCCGCGAGAGCCTTGGGACTATCGGAGCAGGGCGTCGGAGCTGCTCGAGACGGCCGAGTCCGTCGTCGACGTGGGGACCGGGGGTGGCGAGGTGTTCGACGAAGTCTGTGCGTCGTTCCGCAGGCGGGCCGTCGCGACGGAGCCTTGGCCGGTGAACGCCCCGATCGCCGCCGCGCGGCTGAGACCCCGCGGAATCGGCGTGGTCCATTGCGACAGCCTCGTGCTGCCCTTCCGAGACGATGCCTTCGGCCTCGTGCTGAACCGACACGAAGAGCTGGATCCCGCCGAAGTGGCTCGCGTCCTCTCCCCCGGAGGAACCATCCTCACCCAACAGATTGGGAAGACCTGGTGGCAGGAACTCCGGGAATTCTTCCCGCGGATGCGCCACTTCGGGGACCTGTTCCACCGCTACCAAGACGGCTTGCGGATGTCGGGGGCCTGAACATCGTCCAAGCAACGACCCACGACGGGAGGGCAGCCTACCGCGGGCTCGGGGACGTCGTGTTCATCCTGGGTGTGGCCCCGTGGACGATCCGGGACTTCGATCCGCTCGGGCGCGATCTCCGCGCGCTCCAGAGGGCGGAAGCGTCTCTGTCGGCGCCCGGGGGAATCGTCCTCACGGAAAGTCTCTTCCTCATCGAGGCGACGAAGGAAGCCCGACGAGCCCCGTCGCCCGGGCTCCCTTCCCGCGATGCCAAGGCTCGGCGGGGCCGCGGACGACCTATGGGAAGATGCCGCGCCACTTGTACGCTTCGACGACGCGGCTGATCGCGACCATGTACGCCGCCTGGCGCATGTCGATCCTCTTCGACTCCCGCATGGCCCACACGCGGTCGAACGCGCTCACGATGATGCCCTCGAGCTTCTGGTCCACGTCGGACTTCGTCCAGAAGAACTCGGCCAGGTTCTGCACCCACTCGAAGTACGACACGGTGACGCCGCCGCCGTTCGCGAGGATGTCCGGGATCAGGAGGATCCCTCGCGTGTGGAAGATGTCGTCCGCCTCCGGCGTGGTCGGCCCGTTCGCGCCCTCCGCGATGATCTTCGCCTTCACGCGGGGCGCGTTCTCCGACGTCAGGACGCCCTCGAGGGCGCACGGCGCCAGGATGGCGACGTCGAGCTCGAGGAGCGCCTCGTTCGTGATTTCCTTCGTGCCGGGGAATCCGACGACGCTCCCGGTCTTCTCCTTGAACGCGAGGACCTCCTTCGGGTCGAACCCCGCCTCGCTGTGGATGCCGCCTTTCGAGTCGGAGACCGCCACGATCTTGGCGCCTTGCTCGTCGTGCATCAGGCGTGCGAAGTGGTAGCCGACGTTCCCGAAACCTTGGACCGCGACGGTCGCGCCCCTCAAGGTCAGCTTGACCTTCGAGGCGGCCTCGCGCGTCACGTACATGAGCCCGCGGGACGTCGCCTCGTCGCGGCCGAGGGAGCCGCCGATCACGAGCGGTTTGCCCGTGACGACGCCGGGCATCGCGAATCCCTTGTTCATCGAGATCGTGTCCATGATCCACGCCATCGTCTGGCTGTCCGTGTACACGTCGGGCGCGGGGATGTCCTTCTCCGGCCCGATGATGATCGAGATCTCGGACGCGTATCGCCGGGTCATGCGCTCGAGCTCGTCTTTCGACATCTCCTTCGGGTTGCAGATCACCCCGCCTTTCGCGCCGCCGTACGGGATGCCCATGACCGCGCACTTCCACGTCATCCAACAGGACAGGGCGCGGACCTCGTCGAGGGAGACGTTCCAGTGGTACCGGATCCCGCCCTTGAACGGCCCGATCGCGTCGTTGTACTGCACGCGGTATCCGGTGAACACGCGGATGTGGCCGTCGTCCATCTTGACGGGGAAGTGCACCGTGAGTTCGCGGCGGGGACTCTTGAGGACGTCAAGCATGCCGCCGTCCAGGTTCAGCCTCTTGCCGGCCCGGTCGATCTGTTCCTTGGCGATCTCAAAAGGATTGTACGTGTCCTTCGTCTTCACCATGCGAACCGCCTCCCGATATCCGACGGACATCGAAGGTGGCGGCGAGTAGGGCCGACCGCTTTTAAAGATTGCGCCGGAGTTTTCGCGGGCGATTCCCACGCGCGGGCTCACCGGCCGACGTCCGCGTAGTCGCGGGGATCGATGACGTGTCGTGGCGGATCGCCGCGGAGGAACCGCAGGACGTTGTCGAGCGCCGCCTCCATCGCGGCGGCGCGCTGCCCTGGGACCATCGGCGCGACGTGCGGCGTCATCACGACGTTCGGGAGGTCATCGAATGGCCGGTGGAACGGCCGGCCTTCCCTCGTCGCCGGGTACGTCCACCAGGTGTCGAGCGCGGCGCGGAACGCCGGATGGGACTTCAGGTGATCGAACAGGTCGTCCTCGACGATGAGCTTGCCCCGGGCGATGTTCACGAGGATCGCGTCCTCCTTCATCGACGCGAGGAAGCGGCGGTCCACGAGGCCGTGCGTCGCGCGGGTCAGGGGCAAGGCGAGGACCACGACGTCCGCGG
>DASWDU010000004.1 GCA_036395115.1 Thermoplasmata archaeon
CGACGGACTCCACCTCCGTCAAGCACTCGTGGTTCATCGACCTCAACGGGGACAACCTCGCCGACGGGAACGAGCCGAGCTCCCCGGACTTCACCTCGGCTCAGGCGCTCGTCTGGAACTTCACCGCGGATCAGAGCGGGAGTTGGATCTACAAATGCGGCTACCATCAGACGTCGATGACTGGGACGATCATGATTGTCGGCGGTCCCCCAATCCGACTTCCCCCGCAGATGGCGATCCCTCTGATCACGGGGATCATGCTCGGGGCGCTCGGCGTGGTCCTCGTGTTCGCCGTCGTCTACCATGTGCGGGCGGTCCGCGCGGCGAAGCGAGTGAAGTGAGGAGCCCGTGATGGCGGATCTGGCCGTCCTCGCAATCGGCTTCGGCGTGATGCCGCTCGCCGCGATCCTGCTGTACGCGGTATCAAGCGACGTGTTGCATCACCGGGAGGCTGCCTGGGGAATCCTCGCGGGCGTGACGCTCTTCCTAGGGCTCTCCCACGCGATGGCCCTCGTCCTCACCTACCACTCGCTCCTCGGCGACCGTGCCCTCGCGACCCTCCTCTCCACCCTCGGTTTGGCGGTGGGCACGGGCATTGGGTGGCTTCTCCTCGAAGGGCCGTACATCCGAACGGAGCCGCATCGCGTACTCGCGGCCGCGGTCCTCTTCGTCGGGCTTCACAGCTTCGGTGACGGCCTCACCCTCGGCGGGTCGTTCGTCGGAGGCGGCACCCTGTCCGTCCCGCTCGATGCGGTGACTGTGTCCGCCACCGTCGTCCATCGTTTCGTCGAAGGGACCATCGTCGTCGTCCCCGCGCTCGCCGCCTCGTGGAAGCCGCGTCTCGCATTCTTGCTCTTGTTTTCGTCGTTGCTCGCTGTCCCCGCGGCGTACGTGGCGACGTGGCTCGTCAATCTCTACGGCTTCACGCCAACCCGATCCATGATCGATCTCTCGATTACCATCTTCGCGTCGGCCGTCGAGGCGACCTTGGCGCTCTTCCTCGTCGCGCGGGCGTTCCTTCCGAAGGCGTCCCTCGAGCACGGGACCAAGTGGATGCTATGGGTCGCCGTCGGCTTCGTCGGTATCAGCGTGGTGCATTTCCTCGTCGAGTGACGACGGTCCCTCGGCGTCGGCTTCACGCGCCGCGCCCGTCGGAATCCGGAGCGCGAGGAGCGCGACCATCAGGGCGAAGGCGAGCGTCGCTGTGCCGAGGGCCAGATGGATCGTGACGACGACCCAGTCGAGCGCGCTCGTGATCGTGAGGGCGCCGAAAGCGACCTGGGCCGCGAGGACCGCGAACGTGATCGTGGACAGCGTCACGATCCGCATCTCCGACCGGTGCCAGAGGAGCGCGAGGATCATCGTGAGCAGCACGAAGAGCGAGGTGAGGGCCGCGACGAGCCGGTGTGCGTACTCGACCGCGATGGTCGGGTCCGCGAGGTCCGGCACGACCGACCCGTTGCACAACGGCCAGTCCGGGCAGGCGAGGCCCGCGCCCATGCCCCGCACGGTCCCACCGAGGACGATCGTGCCGTACGCGAAAGCCACGGCTGCGATCGCCAAGAGCTGAAAGGTCTTTCGACGGTCGAGTCTCACTCCAACATCGACACGCCTGAGAGGCTCCCTCTCCATAAATTCTCGCTCGCCGCCTCCGGTCCTCGGCCCTCTCCGGTGCGCCCGTAGGCCGGATCCGTCTTCGCGCGAATGCGATCTGACGCGGACCGTGGAGCCGCTACTCGGACGGAGCCTCGGCCAACGTCACCAGCACCCGCCGTCGCGCGCGGTCGCGGAATACGTTCAACTCGATGGCATCGCCGGGTTTGTGGCCTTGCAAGACCGTCGTCAGGTCCTTCATGCCGTCTCGCAACGGCTTGCCGTCGATCTCCGCAATGAGGTCGCCGCGCTCAAGGCCCGCACGGTCCGCCGGACCCCGAGGTGCCAGTCCCACCACCAGGACGCCCCGGGGTGCGGGGAGTCTATAGAACCGCGCGTCCTCCTCCGTCACGCTCGCCCCGACGAGGCCGAGCCATGGACGGATGACGCGCCCGTGCAAGATGACCTGCTCCGCGACGCGCTGCGCGGCGTTTGCGGGGATGGCGAACCCGATGCCCTGCGCGAACGGGATGACGGCCGTGTTCACGCCCACGACGCGGGCCTCCAAGTCGACCAGGGGTCCGCCGCTGTTCCCCGGGTTGATCGCGGCGTCCGTCTGGACCAACTCCTCAAAAATCTGGTCTTCCGTCGCGATTTGGCGGTGGAGCGCGCTGACGTAGCCGACGGTCACCGTCGGCCCGCCGAGGAGGAAGCCGAACGGATTTCCGATCGCGATCACCTGCTGCCCCACCCGGAGGGCGTCCGAATCGCCGAACCGGGCGGCCGTCAACGCGGATGCGTCGACCTTCACGACCGCGAGGTCCGTCGTCCGGTGCAATCCGGCCACGCGTCCTTCGAACTTCCGGCCATCGTGGAGGGTGACGACGATCTCGCCGGCTCCCGCCACGACGTGGGGGTTCGTGACGATGTACCCGTGATCGGAAACGATGTACCCGGACCCGAGGCCCTGCACGGGATGGATGTGCAAGAATTCGTCCCGGATCGCGCGCACGGTGTTGATGTTCACGACGACCGGGGCTGCCCGCTCGACGGCGTCAACGATCGGTTCGTCGGTCGGAATGTCGCCCGCCTCCCGAGTCCATCGTCTCCGTCACAGGTCTCCGTCCTATTTCAAGGCTCAACCGCCGGAATACGCGGTCGACGGCGCCGCGGACAGCGCCGCGGGTGCGGACCGCAAGAAAGGATGGGGACGCAGGGATTTGAACCCTGATCGACGGGTTTCTCCCACGCGGGGAGCGACCCACGCGTGTCTCGCGAACCATGGGTCAGCGCTCCAGTCTGTCATCACTGGATCAGCAAACCCGTTCGCAATCAAGCCCATGACTGGAGCCCGTAATTCTACCAGGCTAAACTACGTCCCCATGGGACTCGCGAAGTCGCGGAAGAGCGGCGGGGATATCTAACTTTGCGTGGCGGACCTGCGCCTCTCAATTGGATTCGGTCACGAAGCCGCTTCCGCCGCATCGCGTGCATTGCCCGGTCCCGCGGCAGTACGCGCAGACCGCGTGCGGCCCGCCCCCGGTGCCGCCGCAATCCTCGCACATCTTCCAGCCCTGGCAGTCGGGACACGCCCCCTCGAACGGGACTTCCTGCGAGATCCGGATCAGCGCGCCCTCGGCCGAGGCGACGAGATCGCCGTCGGTCGTGAGGAGTCCCAGCCTCGCCTCGAAGGATCCGCCTTGCAGGATCTTCGCCTCCGAGACGTCGGGATCTTCCGGGGTGATGATTAGCAAGCCTTCGACGAGCGATGTCGGCAGCGGACCATCGACGTCGTTCGAGACGACCTCCCCGCGGAGCGAGGACCCCTTCTGCGCCGACTCCGGGCCCGCGAGGCCCGTGATGCGGCACGCGAGCTTGAGGCCGCCGCGAAGCGGCTCCGTCCCTCGCTCGACGACGACGCGGGCGTACCGCCCGATGATCGAATCGTCCGCCATGAGCCTCCATCCATTCGGAGAGGAGGGCTTGAAACCCGCCGGCTCGATTCTCACGGTTGGGACGACCGAACGAGAGCGGCCGAGGCCCTCAGCGCTGACGCATCTTCTGCTCCCGCTTGCGGCGGCGCATCCGTTTCTTGCGCCACTTCCAGCGCATCTTGCCGCGTTTCTTCCACGCACGCGAGGAGCGTTTCATCCGACTTCCGGACCCGCGGAAAATCCGGGCCTCTTATGTAGTTTCCGTTCGGCGTGCTCCCGTATCGCTTCGAGCTTCGCGAGCCGCGCACCGCATCGATTCCGCAACTGGGACGCGAGCGAAGGGCGGTGCGCGTACAACGTGTTCCCGGGCCCGGTCTCGTCGGGGCCCTCGCCCCATACGAGGTGCACGACTCCATTCGGATCGAGGACCCTCGAGATGTAACGGCGTACGGCATCGCGCCGCCCGCAAGCCGTTTAACGCGCGTTGCGCATACGGGCGCCGGGGAGCCGATGGTCACTTCTCAGAATCTCGCGAAGAGCATCGTCCGGGGCAGCCTTCGACCGAAGGAAGACGAGGTCGTCATGATCTCGACGTATCCGCACACGATCGAGCTCGCGGAGCAGGTCGCGCTCGAGTGTCAGAAGGCCGGAGCGGATCCGGCGATGTGGCTCGACACGGACGCCGTGTTCTACGGCCAGTTCAAGAACTACTCGGAGGAAAGCCTCCGCCGGGTATCGGCACATTGCGTCGGCCTCCTCGACTACGTGGACTCGTACGTCTGGCTCTTCGGCCCCCGCGATCCCGCGCCGATGGCGAAGCTCCCCGGCTCGAGGTTCGCCGCGATGTTCGAGGGCGAGAAGGCCCATTCCGACAAGGCGTTCGAGAAGATGCCGAAGAACGTCGCCGTGGCGATCGGCCAAGTCACGCGGGAACGCGCGCGGACGTACGGGTTCAACTACGCGAAGTGGAAGGCGATGGTCGAAGCCGCCACCGTCGTCAACACGGATCGGCTCGCGTCGCTCGGCAAGCTCGTTGCAGGCCTCCTCTCCCAGCCCGTCGACGTCCGCGTGAGCGCCCCGAACGGGACGAAACTGAAGTTCCGCCTCGCGGGACCCGCGCGAAAGCCGTACGTCCACGATGGCGTGATCAGCGACGAGGACTTGGCGGTCGGGACGGCCGCGAGCCGTTCCGTCGATCTGCCGACGGGCGAGGTCGGCGTCGCCCCGGTGGAGGAGAGCGCGAAGGGGACGTTCGTGGCCGACGTCGGGGTTCCGTCGCGTGGCAAGCTGGTCGAAGGCATCTCGTGGACCTTCCGGGACGGAAAGGTGACCGAGTTCTCCGCGAAGCGGAACGTGCGGTTCGCGCAGACGAACTGGGACGAGGCGTCCGGCCGGAAGGATATGTTCGGTGGAATCGGCCTTGGGCTCAACCCGAAGGCATTGCCAGGGTTCCTCCAGAACGGCATCGTGTCCGGCACGGTGACGGTCGGCATCGGAGACAATCGGGAGACCGGCGGCGCGAACGACAGCAGCTACGGCTTCGCGGCGCCGCTCGCGCACGGCACGGTCGAGATCGGCGGCAAGACCGTGATCCGGGACGGCTCGTGGATCATCTAGCGCGCGGTCGACGTCGGACCGGCCGGTGCCCCTCTCCGGATGAGTTCTCGTGCATATGGGCGGGGCCGTAGTCTGCATGATGCAGGTGCGAGGGACGGCCTGAATCACGCCTCGGCCGCGGCGCTTCGATGGAAGGAACCCACCGGTGGCTTGAAGTAGCCGACGCGTCTAGGGCCGTCCGGTCTCCATGTGGTCCCCCACCCCGACGGTCGCGGCTGGCCCGTTCCCCGCCCGGCGGAAACCCGGTTTCTTCGAACGGCTTCGGATCGGTTGGCGGCTGACGAAGGTGAGCCTCGGCGTCCTGCGCAAAGAAAAGGGGCTGGTCCTCCTGCCGTTCGCTTCCCTCCTCATCACCGTTGCTGTCTGGGCGATCTTCTTCGTCTCCATGTTCTTCGTCGTGGCGCCGACGGATCCGGTCGGCTCGTGGCTCTTCTACGTCGGCCTCGCCGTCGTGTACTTCGTGACGTTCTTCGTGTCCATCTACTTCAACGCAGCCGTGATGGGCGCGGCGATGATCCGGCTCAACGGCGGCGACCCGACGATCTCGGATGGGTTGAAGGTGGCGCGGCAGAACATCCGCCGGATCGCGGGGTGGGCGCTCCTCACCGCGACGGTCGGGCTCATCCTCCGGGTGATTGCAGAGCGGCTCGGGTTCATCGGCCGCATCATCGCAGGGGTTGCGGGAGCCGCCTGGGGCCTCATCACGTACCTCGTCGTACCTGTGCTGATCTTCGAGAAGATCGGACCGTGGGCCGCGGTGAAGCGGAGCGGCTCGCTCCTCCGGCAGACGTGGGGCGAAGCCGCGGGTGGCTACCTGACGCTCGGCGGGATCTTCGTCCTGTTGGCGCTGCCCGCGCTCCTCGTCATCCTCCTCGGTGTCGTCGTCGGTGGAGTCGTCGGGCTGCTCGCGGGCCTCGCCATCGCGGTCGTCTACTGGCTGATCCTCGGCCTCGTCGGCTCTGCGGCCCAGAGCATCCTCGTCACGGCTCTGTACCGATACGCCACGACCGGCGAGCTCGGATTCGGGTTCCCGCGCGATCTTGTGGCCCCTTCGTCAGGGGCTCGGTGATCCTCTCTATTGAGCGCGGACCGTTCAGGCGCTCGTCCACAGCACCGCGCTGATCGTCGACCCGCCCGCATCCAAGAGGAACACCGTGTAGCTCGTCGAAGGCGTCAGCGGCGCCAAGTTCCCGGTGACCAGCAACGCGTCTCCGACGCCGAAGGCCCCATTGTGATTTTGATCGAGCCAGAAGACGCGGTACCAAGTAACTCCGATCTTCAAGGTCACCGAGCCGTCGGGCGAAGGCATCGCGGCCGGGCCGCTCGAGGTGGTGTCCTCGTCCAACCGGATCCGGAGTTCCGACGGATTGATTTCCCTGGAAGCCCCGAACACCGGGATCGTCGCGTTCCCTCCGGTCTGGTCGACCGGCCCGAACGTCACGATGGGACTCGTCGTTGGGCTCGTGAGCAAGCCCGCGACCATCACATACAGGATTGCCGCGAAGACCACCGGTACGAGGACGACGAGAAGGACGACAAGGACGATGATGAGCGCCGTGTTGTCGCGTTTCGGCGGAGGGGCATAGTACGGGTACGGGTAGTAGGGCGGACCGTACGGCGGAGGATACGGGGGGCCCGACCCGGGCGGACCCGGCGGGGGTGTCGCGGGGACGCCGCTCACATCACTTCCCATCCGCGGGCGGGCCTATAAACCCCGTCGTGGCAATCCGCGAATCGGACCGTAGGCGACTGCAGGTTAACCTTAAACAAGGTTGACGCGACGGACAAATCGTTAAGAGCCGCGGGGTCCTTCGTTTCGATTCCCGAAGGGACCATCGATGGCCCGAGCCCTGTGGAGCGGCGCGATCGCGTTCGGACTCGTGAACATCCCCGTGAAGCTGTACGGCGCCACGGAGAGCAAGGACCTCTCCTTCACGACCTTGCACGCGTCGTGCATGACCGCGCTCAAGCGCCCGTACGTCTGCCCGAAAGACAACGTGCCCGTCGACCAGAAAGACATGGTGAAGGGCTACGAGTTCGCGAAGGGGCAGTACGTCATCCTAAGGGACGAGGACTTCGACAAGATCCCCCTCGAAGCGAGCAAGGCGCTCGAGGTCGCGGGCTTCATCGAGGCGCAAGACATCTCCCCGCTGTTCCGGGAGAGGAACTACTACCTCGGGCCGGAGGAGATCAGCCTGAAGCCGTTCGAGCTGTTCCGCCAGGCGCTCATGCGGACCGGGAAGGTCGCGATCGCCCGCGCGGTCCTCTGGAAGAAGGAGCAGCTCGTCGCGATTAGTCCGCTCGACGGCGGCCTCGTCCTTACGACGCTGATGTACCAGGACGAGGTGAAGGGCCTGCCGGAGGTGCCCGCGACTACGCCCGTCGTCATCGGCGACTCGGAGATCGAGTTGGCGCTGCAGCTGATCAAGGCGCTGACGATGGAGTTCGACCCCTCGAAATTCCGGGACCGCTATCGGGACGCGCTGATGGCGCTCATCCAAGCGAAGGTCGAAGGGAAGGAGCTGCCCGCGGTCGCGAAGGTCGAGACGAAGCCGACGCAGGACCTCATGGCCGCCCTGAAAGCGAGCCTCGAGGCCGCGAAGGCCAGCTGAGCGGATGCCGTCGTTCGATCCGTACGCGCACGTGATCAAGCCGATGCTCGCGGAGAGCCGCGACACCCCGTTCGACTCGCCGGACCACATCTTCGAGCTGAAGTGGGACGGGACGCGCGCCTTGGCGTTCGTCCGGGACGGCCTTCGGCTGCAGAACCGACGGCTCAACTACATCGAGGACCGCTATCCGGACCTGACGATCCGAACTCGGAAAGACGCGATCCTCGACGGCGAGATCGTCGTCATGGACGGAGCGCTCCCGAGCTTCGAGAAGCTCCAAACACGGGAACGGACGAGCGGGAAGATCAATATCGAGTACATCGCTCGCACCCTTCCGGCGACGTACATCGTGTTCGACATCCTGTATGTCGGGGAAAAGGAGGTCATGAGCCTGCCGCAGATGGAACGGAAGGCGCTCCTGCCGGCGATCGTCGAGGTCGACGACCGCGTCGTGCTGAGCGATTACATCGAACGACGCGGAATCGACTACTACAACGCGGTCATCGCGCGGGGCCTCGAAGGGATCATCGCGAAACACAAGCAGGCCCGCTACTACACGGGCAAGCGGAGCAAGGACTGGGTCAAGATCAAGAAGAAGATGACCCTCGACTGCGTCATCTGCGGGATCACGGCGGGCGAAGGGGAGCGGGAGGACACGTTCGGCTCGCTCATCCTCGGCGCGTACCACGAAGGCACCCTCGTCCATGTCGGCCGCGTGGGGACCGGATTCTCGGAGGCGGGCCGGCGCGACATCATCGCGCGGCTTCGGCCTCTGCAAGGGCCGTGTCCCTTCCCGGAGGTGCCCGAGATCGACGCCCACGTCGGCTTCTGGACCCGGCCGGTCCTCGTCGCGGAGGCGCACTTCCTCGAGTGGTCCAAAGACCGCCGCATGCGCGCGCCGTCGTTCTCCCGCATGCGCGAGGACAAGCGGCCCGAGGAATGCGTCGTCACGTTCCCGTGAGTTTCGACTCCTTTATGCCGGACGACGCGCATACGGGCCGCACTTCCGGGGCATTCCATGGCGAAGCTGCAACTGGCGGAGATCGGGATTTACGTGAAGGATCTGAAGGCGGCGCGAGCGTTCTACACGAAGAAGGTCGGCCTCAAGGTGCGGTCGTCCATGCCGAAATGGGGCTATTTGGCGCTCGGCGCGACGAAGGGCGGAGAGGACGCCGCACTCGACCTGTGGCAGCCCTCGCCGGAATGGGGTCAGGCGGACTACGCGTCCCGGCTCAAGCTGATCGGCGGCGTCACGGGCATCGGCTTCCTGACGAACGACCTGAAGCGGACGGTCGAGGCCCTGAAGAAGCGGGGCGTGAAGGCCGAGGTCGACAACGACCGGGCGACGTTCGGGCGCTTCACGGACCCCGACGGGAACGTCCTGTTCCTCGCACAGCCCTCGAAACCCAAGGTCCGGCGGGCCGGGCTCTCGGCACTGACGTTCGTCACGGTCGTGTCGCGGGACGACAAGAAGGCCGACGGCTTCTTCTCGAAGGCGCTCGGGTTGCGGAAGCGCAAGATCCGGGGCGAGGCGGGCGAGCCGGACATGTCGGTGTACCAGCACTCCCCGGACGGCACGGGCATCATGCCCTTCACCCCGACGAAGGAGATGTACACCAACCCCTCCGACTATGACGCGGACATGGCGCACATCGGCGAGGACACCTCGATCTACTTCGCGACGAAGGACATCTACAAGGTCCAGGACCAGCTCATGGCGAAGGGCGTGCGATTCGAGAAGAAGGCGGAAAAGCAAGACTGGGGCGGGATCACCGCGACGTTCCTGGACCCGGACGACAACAAGTACACGCTGATGGAGTACGACTCGCGATAGCGGGAAGTTCAAAGGGGAAAGGGCGGGCGCAAGGCCCGCCGTTCCATTTTTCTAGGGTTGCTTCGGCAGCGTGCCGGGGAGCGGCATGTCGAGCGGATCCGGCTCCCTCGGCGGTTGCGCCGGCGGCGCCGCGGGCGGTGGCACGGGTGTCATCGGCGACATCGGTGGCATCGGCCGGCGCTGGTCCCGCTTCCGCATGCCCCAGACCATCCACGCGAGGAAGGCGAGGGCGATCGCCAGGAAGATGATGATCCCCTCGAGGAGCAGGATCATCCCGAGGAGCGCACTCGACTGGACCGTCACCGTGAACGACATCTTCGCCGAGTTGCCCGCCGCGTCCGTGACCGTCAGAGTCGCGGCATACGACCCCGGCCGCGCGTAGACGTGGTTTGTGGTCGCGGTCGTGGCGGTCGTCCCGTCCCCGAAGTCCCACGCGTAGGACGTGACGCCGACGTTGTCCGTCGACGCGGATCCGTCGAAGAACAGCGGTTGCCCTTCGTCCACGAGGCGGTCGCCCGCCCCACGGACGACGGGTGCCTGCGTGTCCTGCACGGTCACTTGGACCGTGGAGGTCGCGCTGTTGCCGGAGTCATCCCATACGGTGAGAGTCGCCGTGTGCCCGCCGGCTACGACGTAGGTGTGGCTCGCCGCGACGCCGGTCGCCCTCGAGCCGTCGCCGAAGTCCCACGCGTAGCTCGCGATCCCGAGGTTGTCGGACGAGCCCGATCCGTTGAAGGACGCGGGCGAGCCCTGATCGACGGTCATCGCCGATCCTGCGTCCGCGGACGGGGCGACGACGTCCAACGTGGCGGCGAAGACATCCTGGCCGCTCGTCCGCGTGTCGAGCCACGCCGCGAAGACGTCGCCCGCTGGGTCGATCGCGACGCTCGGCTGGTATTGGAAGATGTTCGAGACCGGGTCGTCGTTGACTCGGACGTTCGGGGACCACGCGAGTCCGTCGAGCGAGGACGACGTATAGATGTCCCAGCTCGTCGAGCCGACCGTCCGGCTGTCCGTCCAGGCCACCTGGACCTTCCCGGCGTAGGCGGCGATGTTCGGGATCATCTGAGTGACGGCGCCCGATTCGTCGTTCACCTTCACGTTCGCCGCGAACGACGAGCCCCCGTTCGAAGACCGGGTCGCGTAGATGTCCGGCGCCGTGTTCAGGTTCCGGTTGTCCGTCCAGGCGATGTAGATCATGCCGGCGACGTCCGTCGCGATCGTCGGCTCGCCCTGGGCCGCGCCTCCCGAGTCGTCGTTCACCGGGATGTTCGGTGCCCAGCCTGCGCCTCGGTCGGACGACTTCGAGAAGTAGATGTCCCGTCCGCGAGCGCCCGTCCGCGGGTCGCTCCACACGAGGTAGACGTCTCGGTTCGGCGCCGTCGCGATTGCCGGCTCACCTTGTTCGGAAGCGGTCGCATCGTTGTTCACCCGAATGGAGGGGTTGAAGCTCAACCCGCCATCCGTCGAGTTGGCGTAGAAGATGTCCGGCCCGGTGACCGCACTCCGCGTGTCCGTCCACGCTGTGTGCACGAGGCTCGGGTTGACCGGATCGACGGCGACGTCGGGTTCGTATTGGGCGTTCGTCGTCACGTCGTTCACGCGGACGTTCGCCGAGAAGCTCAGGCCTCCGTCCGTCGACTTTGCGAAGAACACGTCGTTGTTGCCGTTCCGCGGGTCCGTCCATACGACGTAGATGCGGTTCGCGGTGTCGAGGGCGAGCGCCGGCTCCGCCTGGTACGCTCCGCCCGCATCGTTGTTCACCCGTACGGGGGTCGTCCACGTCTGTCCCCCGTCGAGCGACTTCGTGAAGAAGATGTCGGACTGGGTCGTCGAGCCGCCCCATCCCGCGAACGCGAGGTACGCGACGCCGTCGGACCCGACCTTGAGGGATGGCGCCGCGGCCGTGTAGGCGGGTGGCCGATCGACCTGCACGTTCGGCCCGAAGTGCGGAGCGGCCGGCGCCGCGGAGGCCGCCGGCACCAACACGCCGAGCAAGGCGACCACCACGATGGCGGTCATCAAGGCGATCGAAACAGCGCGGGGCATCGGGGCACGAGGGGTGGGCGCACGCGACATGGCGGTTCGCTCCTCGGACGCCCGGCTTGCGGGCGGAATATATAATCGGAGCGGGACGACTATCGAAATTGAAAACGAGGCGCGGGGCATCCAGGGGAGGCAGCTATCGGATAGCTGGCACGTGTCGGCGTGGCCTCCAATCCGTGGCGCCGTCGGCGAAAGAGCCTTAATGAATCGGATGGGCTCTCCCCGCGCGGAGGCGAAGAATGGCGGGCGGGGAGGTCGTCGTCGAGACGTTCGATTCGAAACTCCTGAGGGGGAATCCGCTCGGGGACCCGACGAAGCGGGACGTGACGATCTATCTCCCGCCGAAGTACGACCGGAACCGCCGGTATCCGGCGGCGTACGCGATCGTCGGCTACACCGGGACGGGCAAGTCCCTCCTCTCCGTCGATCCGATGGGGGAGGACCTGAAGACGAAGCTCGACCGGCTCATCCGGACCGGGAAGATGGGTCCCATGATCGTCCCGATGGTCGACTGCTTCACGAAGGTCGGCGGGAACCAGTACATCAACTCGAGCGCGACGGGCCGCTACGACGACTATCTCCGCAAGGAGATCGTCCCGTTCGTCGAGTCGCGGTACCGCGTCTCGCGGCGGGGGATCTGGGGGAAGTCCTCCGGCGGATACGGGTCGATCGTCCAGGGGATGCTCCATCCGGATACGTGGGCGGCGTTGGCGGACCACTCCGGCGACTCGCTCTTCGAATATTGCTACATCATGGATTTTCCGAAGGCGCTCGCCGCCTTCCGGGAGCACGGCGGCCCGGAGGGCTGGCTCCGATGGTTCTGGCGGCAGCCGAATCGCCGTGTCGAGGGCATGTATCCGATCCTGAATACGATCGGAATGGCGGCGCACTACTCCTCGAATCCGCGGAGCCCGCACATGGGCATCGACTTCCCGTTCGACCTGGAGACCGGCGAGTGGCGGCCGGAGGTGTGGGAGCGGTGGCGGCGGTGGGATCCCGTGAACATGCTCGACCGCTACGCGCCGAGCCTGCAGCGCATGCGCCTCGTGTACGTCGACTGCGGGACGAAAGACCAATACAATCTCGTCTGGGGCGCCCGGGCGGTCCACCGCAAGCTCCTCGAGCGACGTGTCAAGCACGTGTACGAGGAGTTCGACGACACGCACTCGTTCATCACGTACCGTTACGACGTGAGCCTGCCGCGGATGTACCGAGCCCTAAAGGCGTGACCGCGTTGGCGATCACGGATGCTGCGTGAGGTCCCGCATCATCTGATCGTACTGTTCCTTCGTAATCTCGCCCCGGGCGTACCGCTCCCGCAGGATGTAGTAGCTCTCGTCCCGCGGCCAATATCCTCGACGGTAGTACCCCCCGCCCCATCCCCACGGCCAGAAGAACCACCGGGCGGCCCAGAAGAACGCGAAGAACAGGAAGACCCACCAGAACCCGAAGAACGGGAACCAGAACGGACCCGGCGCACCGGGAGACGTCACGCGGACGATCAGCCCCACGATGAGTACGACGGCGAAGACCCCCGCCAGCAAGAGCAACGGCGCCCAACGCCACATGCGATACGGCCTCTGAACCTCCATGTTCATGTCCTACCACGTCCCGACGGCGCATGCACGGCGGTCGCTCATGAGGTTGTGGGTGGAATGCCCCGCGGTGTCCCGTCGCCGCGACGCGAACGCCCCAGGCGTTCCCACCGTCCGATGCATCGAGGCCCTCGAGTCCGCGGTCGTTCAAAAAGTTCGCGGACGGCCCGCTTCGATATCGGTCCTCTTCTTAGCCGCGCCAGACTCCTTGGGAGTCGGAATAGCCGGCGAACCGGCGGAGGATCGCCCGAGGTCCTTCCCTCCGTCGCTTTATGCGCGAAAGCCCATGCGGAGGGCGGGGGACCCGAACCGGCGTGGCGGACGAGATCGACCCGGCGCGGTTAGCGGAGCGCGTCAAGGCGGAATTCCTGCACGCATGGCGGGGCTACCGGGAGTACGCATGGGGACACGACGACCTGCGCCCCCTCTCGCGGTCGTTCCGGGACTGGTACGCGCAGCCGCTCCTCATGACCCCGGTCGACTCGCTCGACACGATGGTCCTCATGCACCTGGACGACGAAGCCGAGGAAACGCGGACGGCGATCCTCGAGCAACTCGACTTCGATCGCGACTTCGACGTGAGCACGTTCGAGATCACGATCCGGTTGCTCGGCGGCCTCCTTTCGGGCTACGAGCTGACCGGGGACAGGGGCCTTCTGGAGCTCGCGACGGACCTGGGGACTCGGCTGTCCCGCGCTTTCGACTCGCCGACCGGCCTCCCGTACCGCTTCGTGAACCTGCGCACCGGCGCGGCCAGAGGCCCCGAGACGAATCCCGCCGAGGCGGGCACCCTCCTGCTCGAGTTCGGGACGTTGAGCCGGCACACGAAAGACCGCACGTTCTACGAGAGGGCGAAGCGCGCGCTCCTCGAGGTGTACAACCGCCGCTCCTCGATCGGCCTCGTCGGTCAGGGACTCCACGCGGAGACGGGCGAGTGGACGGACCGGGACAGCCACGTCAGCGCGTGCATCGACTCGTACTACGAATACCAGCTGAAGGGCTGGGTGGCCTTCGGCGATCTCGACTGCCGACGGATGTGGCAACCGTCCGTCCGCGCGATCCAGCGGTATCTCGAGGACGACGACGGCTCGGACCTATGGTATCGCCACGCGGACATGCTCACCGGCGAACCGACCGCGTCCGTGTTCGGGGCGCTCGACGCGTTCTTCCCGGCCGTCCTCGCGCTCGCCGGAGACGTCGACCGCGCGAGACGCCTCCACGCATCGTGCTACAAGATGTGGATGATGCACGGGATCGAGCCCGAGCGGTTCGACTATCGGACGATGCGCATCGTGAACGGCGCGTATCCGTTGCGCCCCGAGGTCGCCGAATCGACGTACTACCTGCACGCGCTCACCGGCGATCCGCGGTACCGGGAGATGGGCGAGGCGCTCTTCGAGAGCTTCGTCCGGCATTGCCGGGCGGAGGTGGGGTACGCCTCCCTGCGCGATGTCGTCACGAAGGAACGATCGGACGAGATGCCCAGCTTCTGCCTCTCGGAGACCCTGAAGTATTTCTATCTGCTCTTCGCGCCGCCGGAGACGCTCGACTTCCATACGGTCGTCTTCACGACCGAGGCGCATCCAATTCGACGGTGGCCGGGCGCAGGCCGGATCGACCCGGGGCCGTGAGGATCGAGAAGGCCTCTCGGAGGACATCGATGGAGCGGCGCAGCTCCCCGAGGTCCACGTTCTCCCGGTCCGTGTGATCGAGATGGGAGTCTCCCGGTCCGTATGCGGCGGCCGGACATCCCCATGCGGGGACGGCCAGGTTGAGGTCGGACGTCCCGAGCTTCCGAAGGAGGGTCGGGCGGCCTCGCTCCTTCCGGATCCCCGCGCAGAGGGCGCGCACGACGACGTTCCGCGAGTCGACTTCGACGGCGTCGGATGCGTCGGTCGTCTCGCACCGGATCGCGCCTCGCTCCCGTTCAACGAACGCCAGGACTTCGTCGACGCCGACGCCGGTCGGGAGACGGAGGTTCAGCGAGATCTCCACGTGCTCCTTGCTCCCCATGTGGGTCGTATGGATGGACTGCATTTTCATCGTCAAGGAACGGAACGGGGTCGGACCCGCTCGGCCGTCGCAGAACGCACGGAGCCGATCGACGAACGCGAGTCCCGTCTCGACCGTCGTCAAGGAGGGGGACGAAAGGTGGGCCCTCTCGCCGTCGACCCGAAGGACGAGGCTCAGGTTGCCCTTGTAGCCGATTGTGACGCCGTCCCAACCGCTCGGCTCTCCGACGATCATGAAATCGGGTCCCGCGTGCGCGAGGAGATGGCGGGCGCCCCGCGAGTCGCGTTCCTCGCCCACGGCGGCGACGACGGTGATCTCCCCGGGGCCTTCGTGGCGGTGGGCCGCAACGAGGGCGGCCGCGAGCGCCCCCTTCGCGTCGCAAGCGCCGCGGCCGTAGAGGCGGTCGCCGTCGACCCGAACGGGCAGGCGGCCCTCCACCGTGTCGATGTGCCCGAGGAACATGACCGAGGGCGGGCCCGCGCCGATCCGTGCGATCCCGTTGCCCACCGCGTCGGCGTGGGCGCGGAAGCCGAGGGATCCCGCAAGGCCGATGAACCGCCGGACCGCGTCCGATTCGTGTCCCGAGGGACTGTACTCCTCGACGAGCGCCCTCAGGACCCCGGCCTCATCCATTCGTCAGGGCCCTCCCGAGCACGTCGAGGGCATGGGACCATTGCGTCTCCGGGATCACGAGCGGCGGCAGGAGCCGGACGACGCTCGACCCTCCGCCGATCGCGAGCACGCCGTCCTCCTGCATCGCCGCGAGGACGGGCGCCGCCTTGCCGCGGAGCTCGATGCCGATCATCAGCCCGAGTCCGCGGACCTCCCGGACCGAGGGCGCGTCGAGGGCCCGAAGCGCCGCGATCGCGTGGCCGCCGAGTCCTTCCGCGCGTTCCCACAGCCGTTCCCGGACCGTGACGTCGATCGCGGCGGTGCCCGCGGCGCATGCGAGCGGATTCCCGCCGAAGGTGGAGTTGTGACTGCCTTTGAACGCGCGCTCGACGTCCT
The DNA here is from genome assembly GCA_036395115.1 of Thermoplasmata archaeon. Taxonomy (NCBI): domain Archaea; kingdom Methanobacteriati; phylum Thermoplasmatota; class Thermoplasmata; species Thermoplasmata archaeon. Next base: position 16,253 of record DASWDU010000004.1, read on the forward strand.
GCGTCGCCAAGGTCGCGCCGATCGGTACGCCCCCCGCGAGGGACTTCGCCAACGTCAGGAGGTCGGGTTGGACGCCCCACCGTTCGACGGCGAAGAGGCGGCCCGTGCGGCCCATGCCCGTTTGCACCTCGTCGAGGATCAGGAGCGCGCCGGCCCGGTGGCAGATCTCGCGGGCGGCGGGCAAGTATTCCGGCGACGCGACGTGGACGCCGCCTTCGCCTTGGACCGCCTCCAGCAGGACGGCCGCCGTCTCGTGATCGACGGCGCGGCGCAGCGCCTCGACGTCGTTGAAGGGTATGTGCACGAAGCCCGGGACGAGCGGCTCGAACGGCTCCCGGAAGTCCCGCCGCCACGTCGCGCTGAGCGCCCCCATCGTCCGCCCGTGGAAGCCTCGCATCGCCGCGACGACCTTCGTGCGGCCCGTCGCCGAGCGCGCGAACTTGAGGGCCGCCTCGACCGCCTCGGAGCCGGAGTTGCTCAGGAAGACCCGCTCCAGATTCGAGGGCGCGACGGAGAGGAGCTTCTCGACGAACGTCTCCTTCGCGGTCGTGCCGAACGCCGGGCCGACATGGATCAGGTCTCGCGCTTGCGAGGCGATCGCCTCGACGATCGCGGGGTTGCAGTGGCCGAGGTTCCCCACCCCGAACGAAGCGCCGCAATCGATGTACTCGTTGCCGTCCTCGTCCCAGAGGGTCGCCATCGATCCGCGGACGAACGTCGGCGCCCGTTTCGGGGAGCACGCGAACTCCGAGGCCCGCGCCTCGATCGTGATCACGAGATCACCGTGCCCATCCCTTCGAGCGCTCGCTCGACCGGGTCCGGCGCTCGCGAGGAGGCGATCACGACGCGCGGCACGCCGCCCTCCAGCGCCTCCCCCGCGGCGATCAGCTTCTTCTTCATCCGCCCGTACGCGAAGTCCATGAACGACCGCAGTTGCGCCCGCGGCACGTCCGGGATGAGGCTCGACGGGTCGCTCGGCTCCCGCAAGAGGCCGGGGACGTTCGTCAGGAGGACGAGGACCTCCGCGTGCATCGCGACGGCGACCTGCGCGGCGATCCGGTCTGCGTCCGCGTTGATGAGCTCGCCCCGAGGCGTCATCCCAGGCGGCGAGATGACGGGGACGTACCCCGCGGAGAACAGCGCCTGAATGAGGTCCGTGTTCACGTGCTCGACGGTCCCGGAGTAGTCGTCCTTCACGAGGAGCACGCGGCCGTTGTCGACGGATCGGACGGCCTCCTTGCGGCGGCCCATCAGGAGGCCACCATCCACGCCGCTCAAGCCCACCGCGCGCGCCCCGAGCGACTGCAGCCGCGTCACGATCTCCGTGTTGAGCTTGCCGGCGAGCGCCATCGTGAAGACATCCATCGTCTCCCGGTCCGTGTAGCGCGACAGTATGCCGCTCGGCGACGTGATCCACCGGATCGGGCGTCCCAGCGCCTCCGCGAGCCGGTCCACCTCGTTCGACCCTCCGTGCACGAGGACGTAGTCCCGGCGCGGCGCGAGGTCGATCAGGACGTTGTCCAGGGAATTCCCTTCCGCGCCGCCGACCTTGACGACCAACATCGACCGTTGTCACCTCAGACCGGATGCAAGCCGATGAACTCGAGGCCCATCGTCTCCGGATATCCGGCGACGAGGTTCATGCACTGCACCGCGTTCCCCGCGGCCCCCTTCATCAGGTTGTCGAGCGCGGAGACCGCGACGACGCGGCCGGCGTGCTCGTCGAGCGCGAACCCGACGTCGCAGAAGTTCGTCCCGGCGAGGATCTTCGGTTCCGGGAGGCGGTAGAGACCCGAGGCCTCCGCGACGATCCGCACGAACGGCTCGGTCCCGTACGCCTCGCGATACACCCGCCACAGGTCCTTCGAGGTGACGGTTTCTCGGAGGAACGCGTGGCACGTCGCCAGGATGCCCCGGACCGCCTCGACCGCGTGACACGAGAGGGCGGCGCGGACGCCGGCCTCCTGCTCGATCTCCGCGGTGTGCCGGTGGCCAGCGGCGGCGTACAGCCGCATGACGCCGGAGCGCTCCGGGTGCTGGGAGGCGGGTCCGCCATCCGCGCCCCCGGCGGACGAGCCCGTCTTCGCGTCGATGACGACCCGCTCGGGATCGATCAGTCCCGCGTTCGCGAGCGGCCGGATCGCGAGGATGGCGGCGGCCGCGATACAGCCGGGTCCGGCGACGAGCGCCGCGTCCCGGATCTCGTCCCGGTGGATTTCCGGGAGGCCGTACACGGCTTTCGAGAGGAGCTCCGGCTGCGGATGGTCGAGGCCGTAGTACTCGCGGTACAACGCAGGGTCTTTCAGGCGGAAGTCCGCGCTCAGGTCGATGATCTTCCCCGCGCGGGCGATGAAATCCTTCATGCGGCCCATCGACTTGCCGTGAGGCATCGCCAGGAAGAGTAGGTCGCATGGCCCGAGTTCCGCGTGCGGCGTGAAGAGCAGGTCCGTCGTCTTCCGGAGGTTCGGATGGGCCCGGCTGACCGCCTTGCCGGCGAGGGAATCGGACGTGACCTGCGTCACCTCGACCTTCGGATGGCGGAGCAGGAGCCGCAGGAGCTCCCCGCCCGTGTATCCGGACCCGCCGACGATCGCGACTTTCATCGACGCGCGACCTCCACGACGTAGTCCACGATCTTGCCGGCGATGTCGACGCCCGTCGCCGCGGCGAGCGCCTTGAACTCGGGGGTCGGGTTGACCTCGTGCACCACGAGCCCGTCGGGGGACTCCATCAGGTCCACCGCCAACACGCCCCCTCCGACGGCGGACGCCGCCCGCATCGCGAGGTCCGTCATCTCCGGCGTGGGCGCGAGGGCTTCCGCGATGCCGCCCCGCGAGGCGTTCGTCCGCCAGTCGTCCGAGTAGCGGTACATCGCGGCGACGAGGTCATCGCCCACCACGAACGCCCGTAGGTCCCGTTGCGGCTTCGGGACGAACTCCTGGACGTAGAAGATCGAGTGCATCGCGGAGCCGAGCGCGGACTTGTGCTCGATGATCTGTTCCGCTTCTTCGGGGTCGTCGACTTTCGCCATGAGGCGGCCCCAGGAGCCGACGGGCGGCTTGAGCACGGCCGGATAGCCGACCTCGTCGAGGGCTTTGAGCGCCGCCTCCGGCGTCAGAGCGACGACGGTCTTCGGGGTCGGGACGCCCGCCGCGGAGAGCCGCAAGCTGGCGAGGACCTTGTCCCCGCACACCGCGACGACGTCGGGTGCGTTCACCGTGGGGACGCCGTAGTGCTCGAAGAACCGCATGGCGTAGAGGGAGCGGCTGTGGCTCACGCTCCGATTCAACACGAGATCCGACGTGAAGCCGTTCCGCACGAGCGGGAACGTGACGGCCTCGTCGTGGAGCCGCTCGACCGGGATCCCGCGCTTCGAGGCGGCCTCGAGGATCCATTTCTCCTCTGGCCGGACGATTGTGTAGAAGAGCCCGAGGGTGAACGTGCTACTCCCCCCAGTCCTCTGCCTCGCGAGGCGCACTGTCGACCCGGAACGGCTCGAAAGACGTGACCTCGAGTTCGAGACCGCAGTCGGGACAGGGGAAGATCTCCCCTTCGATGAGGTTCGCCCGCTCGATCGCGCGGCCGCACTCGGGGCATTCCGTCATGCGCTTCCCCCCTGGAGGAGGCGGTCGACGAGGCCGACGCACTCCGCGCGCTTGGAAAGGGAGTACCGTTCGAGGCCGACCGCGTCGGTGGCGCGGGCGAGCTGGACGCGCACGGCGTTGGGCGAAGGCCCGCCACGGGTCGTCCGTCGTGCGAGGGACGCGCGGACATCGAGGATCTCGGCGACGTCCGCGCCGAACCGCGGCTCGAACTGCCGCAACGATGCGGCGTCCACGGCGCCGTCGGACTTCGTCAGGTAGGCCGAGACGGCCTCGTGGGCTTCGCGGAACGGGACGCCCCGCGCGACGAGATACTCCGCGAGGTCCCCCGCGAGCATCCGCGGATCGGAGGCCGCCGCGAGGAGGCGGGGTTCGTCGAACTCCAACGAAGAGACGGCCGTGGTGAGCGCATCGAGTGTCGAAACGACGTGGTCCGCCGCGTCGAAGACCGGAGCCTTGTCTTCTTGGAGGTCGCGGTTGTACGCGAGCGGGAGGGACTTGAGGACCGTCAGGAGGGATACGAGATCCCCGACCACGCGTCCGGCCTTTCCGCGGGCGAGCTCCGCCACGTCCGGGTTCCGCTTCTGCGGCATCAAGCTGCTCCCGGATCCGAGCGCCGGTGTCGGGCGGACGAATCCGATTTCTTCGGAGGCCCACAGGACGATTTCTTCGCCGATCGAGGAGAGGTGGATCGCGACGAGCGAGAGGTCGAACAGGAACTCTGCGAAGTAATCGCGGTCGCTCACCGCGTCGATCGAATTCTCGAACGCCGCCGCGAAGCCGAGCGCCCGTGCCGTGATCGCGGGGTCGATCGGGAGCGTGCTGCCCGCGAGGGCGCCGGCGCCCAGGGGCGAGACGTTCGCGCGGTCGAAGGCGTCGCCCAGCCGGCCAAAGTCCCGCGAGAGACGCCAGAAGTGCGCGAGCAGGTGATGGCCCAGCGTTACCGGCTGCGCCCGCTGGAGGTGCGTGTAGCCCGGCATCGGCGTGCCGATGTGGGCTTCTGCGAGATCGAGGAGGCCCATCTGGAGCGCGAGGACCCGTTGCCCAATCGACACGATCGCCTCCCTGATGAACAGCCGCTCGTCGAGCGCGATCTGGTCGTTCCGGCTGCGGGCGGTGTGGACCTTCGCCCCGAGCGGGCCAAGCGTCTCCGTGAGGCGGACCTCGATGTTCGTGTGGACATCTTCGAGGTCGTCCCGCCATGGGAACGCCCCGCTCGCGATCTCGTCGTGGATGCGGCGAAGGCCGCGGCCGAGGGCTGTCGACTCCTCGTCCGTGAGGATGCCCACTGCGCCGAGCATCTCGACGTGCGCGATGCTCCCGGCGACGTCGTATCGGGCGAGCCGTCGGTCGACCGACAGGGAGGCGAGGAACGGCCCCGCAGGCGTCTTGACGTAGGACGGCGGGGCTCCGCCTGCCGCGGCGGGAGGTTGCGCGAGAATCGCCATCCTCAGCTCGACCTCTTCGCGGCCTTCACCAGTTTCGGCGGCGCGGCCTTCTCGCCGACGGCGGCCCAGGTCCGGGCGGGCAGACCCCAGATGTAGATGAATCCCTCCGCCATCGATTGGCGGAACCGATCGCCCTTCGAGTACGTCGCGAGGCCGTGATCGTAAAGGGAGTAGGGCGACGCGCGGCCGACGACCGTGGCCGAGCCCTTGAAGAGCTTCACGGTGACGTCGCCCGAGACGCGCGCTTGGGTCGACCCGACATACGCGTCGAACGCCTCCCGGAGCGGCGTGAACCACAGGCCGTCGTAGATGAGCGTCGCGTAGCGCGAGGCGACCGTGCGCGAGAACTCGAGGACGTCCCGCGGCAAGACGAGGGCCTCGAGCGCCTGGTGGGCCTTCAGGAGGACCGTCGCCGCGGGACACTCGTACACCTCCCGCGACTTGATCCCGACGACGCGGGACTCGACGTGGTCGATCCGGCCGACGCCATGGCGGCCCGCGCGCTCGTTCAGCGCGGCGATGAGGGACGCGAAGTCCGTCGGGCTGCCCTGGAGGGCCACGGGTTTACCCGCTTCGAAGTGGATCGTCACCTGCTCGGATCGGTCCGGCGCCTCGGAGGGGCTCGTCGTCCACGCGAACACCTCTTCCGGCGGTTCGATCCGGGGGTCTTCCAGGACGCCGCATTCGATCGAGCGGCCCCACAGGTTCTCGTCCGTGCTGTACGGCGAGCCCGTGGCGACCGGCACGGGGATCCCGCGTCCGTTCGCGTACGCGACCTCCTCGTCCCGCGTCATCGCCCACTCCCGAGCGGGCGCGATGACCTGGAGGTCCGGCGCGAGGGCGGTCGTGCAGAGGTCGAACCGCACCTGGTCGTTGCCTTTGCCGGTGCACCCGTGCGCGATGAAGCCGGCCCCCTCGCGCCGCGCGACGGCGACGAGGTGCTTCCCGATCAGCGGCCGGGCGAGGGCCGTGCTCAGCGGATACTGGCTTTCGTACACCGCGTTGGCGGCGAGGGCGGGGAGGATGTACTCCTCCGCGAACTCCGTGCGCGCGTCGACCACGTATGCCTTGGCCCCGAGGCGCGTCGCCTTCTCGCGCAGCGCCACGAAGTCGGCCGGTTGACCGACGTCGACGGTCAGCGCGATCACATCGAACTCGCGGTCTTGCAACCACCGGATCGCGACGGAGGTGTCGAGGCCTCCGGAATACGCCAGAATGACCTTGTTTTGCGACATGTGCGACGAGACCCCAACCGGTGCGAACGCTGACGACTCGTCGGTGCGTACTTCAATATGTTGACATCGTTGAGTCAATCCGGGACAAAATTGTCAAATATCGGACACCTCCTCCCGAGGCGACGTGGCGAACGTCGCGAAGCAGGTGCGAGAGTACATTGCGAACCACCCGAGCGTCTCGGACGCATTGAAGATGGAGATCGTGAACTACTCCGCGCTCGCCCGCAAGATCTGCAAGGAGGTGGGCATCCGCCGAGAGGAGGCGGTCCTCGCAGCATGCCGCCGATTTCCCGTGGACAAGCTGCGCGGATTCAACGAGGACGTGGTCCGGCGGATGCTCCAGAAGAGCCGGATCCAGACGCGCACGAAGATCGCCACGATCACCGTCGTCGAAGGAGTCGATGTCCTCCAGCGCCTCGGCGACGTCGTCGAGGAACTCCTCGACGAGAACCGAACGTGTCGGCTCATCCAAGTATCCCAGGGCACGGTAATCATCGTCGACGATGTCTCGGTTTCGCGGGTCACGAAGCGTCTCCGATCCGAACAGATCCTCAACGTCAGGCGCGGCCTCGTCGAGATCGCAGTGACGAGCCCCGAGACGATCGAGGAGACGCCCGGTCTCCTCGCCTTCCTGTCCGGCGCGCTCGCGTCACGAGGGATCAACATCGTCGAGGAGATGTCCTGCTACACCGACACGATTTTCCTCTTCAATCGCGACGACATGACGCCCGCGATGGAGATTCTCGCCCAGAACCTCCGTTGAGGGACGCCGCCGCCGAGACTATCGCCCGGCGACGAGGAACGGGTTGTCGCTGTAGTCCACGGGGATGTCGACCACCGCGGGCTCCTTCGACTCGAGGGCGTCTTCCACGACAGCCTCCAGCTCGGACGGACGCTCGACCCGGAAGCCGCGGATTCCGAACGCCTTCGCGACCTCCACGAGGTCCGGATTCCCGAACTCCGTGCCGGTCGTGCGGCCGAACTTGGCCATCTGCTTCCACTTGATGCTACCGAGACCATCGTCGCGGAAGACGAGGTTCACGGTCGCCGCTCCCTCCCGCCGCGCCGTCTCCAGCTCGTGGACGCTCATCATGAACCCGCCGTCCCCGCTCAGCGTGACGACGCGCCGATTCGGGTCGTTCAGCTTCGCGGCGATTCCGCCCGGAATCGCGATGCCCATCGCCGAGAGCCCGTTCGAAACGAGGACCGTATTCGGTTTCATGGCGCGGAAGAATCGGCCGAGCCACAGCTTGTGCGCGCCCACGTCGGAGATGAGGAGATCGTCCGGTTTCAGGATGTCCCGCAGCTGCCATACGACGCGTTGCGGCTTCAGCCGTTTCGTCGAGCGAACCGCTATGTCCGAGGCTAACCGTTTCAAGATTTTCTCTCGGATGAGGCGCGCGGCTTCCGCGTCCCGCGGTTTCCGACCGCGCTCGCGCAGGATGCGCAATGCCTCGCGGATTTCTCCAGGGACCTCGACGTCCGGAACATAGTGGGCGGAAATCTCGGCGGGAAGGGAATCGATGTGGACGATCCGTCGGTCCCCTCGCGGGTTCCAGGTCCGAGGATCGTACTCGACGAAATCGTACCCGACGCAGATCACGAGGTCGGACGCGTCGAGTCCCGCGAGCTCGTAGTCGCGAGGCAGGACCCCGACCGTGAGGAGGCTCATCGGCGACGTCCATGGGACCGTCCCTTTCCCCATGAACGTGTGGGCCACCGGGATGTTCAGCGCCTCCGCGAACGCCGTCAGCTCTTCGGAGGCGCCGTTCCGGATCACGCCGTTCCCCGCGAGGACGAGAGGCCGTTCGGCTTTCTCGATCAGGGCCGCGGCCTGGTCAAGGCTCGCCTTGTCCGGCGAAGGATTGCGGATCCGCTCCCGCGGCAGCGGCGTTCGGTTCGCCCGCACTGCCTCCTCGGCGACATTCTCCGGCAACTCGATGTGGGTCGATCCGGGCTTCTCCGCTTCCGCGAGCTTGAAGGCCTTTCGGACGACCTCGGTCACGGTCGCAGAATTCTCGATGCGGGCATTCCACTTCGTGATCGGACGGAACAGTTCCAGGATGTCGACGAACTGGTGGGACTCGCGGTGGATCCTCGACAGATCGGCCTGGGCCGTGATCGCGACGAGCGGCGCGCGGTCGAGGAACGCGTCCGCCACGCCGGTCACAAGGTTCGTCGAACCGGGGCCCAACGTCGCGAGGCAGACGCCGGCTCGGCCGGTGAGGCGGCCGTAGACGTCGGCCATGAACGCCGCGGCTCCTTCGTGTCGCGTCAGGACGAATCGAATCGAGCTGTCGCGGAGCGCGTCCATCAGCTCGAGGTTCTCCTCGCCGGGGATTCCGAACGCGAACCGGACGCCTTCGTTCTCCAAGCAGGAGACGAGGAGCGCGGCGGCTTTCATACAAACGGGATTGGCGGTGGACGATTTATGGTGTGTGGACGACCGACGCGCGCGAGCATGCGCCTGCGAGGCGCCGTCGTGGTCCGGAACCTATTTCTCCCGGCCTCAGTTCTTCAGAGTCCACCGGGATCATGGACGCAAGCGCCGTCGTTGAATCTCTCCTCCGGTCGAAGGAGCCTTCGATCCGTTGGAAGACACGGGTCAACGTCCTCGAAGAGGAACGGGACTCGAAACGGGTCCGGGCGCTCGAAGAGGAGGTCCGTCGTTCCCCACGGGTCCGAGCTCTCCTCTCCCGGCGCGAGCGGCTCGGAAGGCCGGGGACCGCGCGCATGGTCTACTACAAGTGGCACGGCGTCCACTGGGTGCTCGCGAGCCTCGCCGACATCGGGTATCCCGTAGGGGACGAGAGCCTCTATCCGATCCGGGACCGCATCCTGGAATTCTGGCTGAAGCCGAGCTACTACCGCGAGTTCGCCGCACGGACCGAAGCCGAAGCGTATCGATCCGAAGGCGTTCCTATGATGGAGGGTCGGTACCGCCGGTGCGCCTCCCAGCAGGGGAATCCACTGTATTTCCTTTCGATCCTGGGCATCGGCGATGACCGAGCCGACCTTCTCGCCGAGCGACTCCTGCATTGGCAGTGGCCCGACGGGGGGTGGAACTGCGACCGGCACCCTTCCGCCGACACGTCCTCGTTCATGGAGACGAGGTTGCCGATGCTCGCTCTGGCGGCGTACGCGCGAACCCACTAATCCGCCGCTGTCGACGAGGCGGTCGAGCGGGCGAGCGAGGTGTTTCTTCGGAGGAGGCTGTTCAAACGGGCCACCAATGGACGGATCATCCACCCGGATTTCGTGGCCCTCCACTATCCGCTCTATTGGCAATACGACTACCTCGGCGGACTGCTGGCCATGGCCCAGATCGGACGGATTCGGGATCCTCGCTGCGCAGATGCGCTGGATCTCCTCGAAGACAAGCGCCTACCCGATGGCGGCTGGCCCGCCGAGAGGCGCCACTACAAGGTCCGTCCTCGGACGATGGAGGCGAACGCCGATTACGTCGACTGGGGAGGGACCAGCCGGACGCGGATGAACGAGTGGGTCACGGTCGATGCGCTTGCGGTCTTGCAGTCCGCCGGGCGTCTTGAGGTTTGACCGTTGCGACGCGGACGGTCGGAATTGGCGGCGTCTCCGTCGTCAGGGAATCGTCTGCCTCGCCGAGCCCGTCCGGTACTGGGAGGCTCCGTGAACTCCCCGGAATGTAATGAGGAGAAACGAATGCTACTTTGCGATGCTCCTCCGGGAACTGTGGGTAACGAGTTCGTCCAACCATTGAAGGCGGTGAGTAGTTTCGCCTAGGTCCCCTAAACAGATACATAGCGCGGGCCGAATTGGTCCGTCAAACTCGGGCTTTGAGATGGGCCGACGATGGACTCTCGCAGAGGATGACTACCTCTGTGCGAATCACCGTGTAACTACCTTCGCTGCAATTGGATCAGCGATCGGGCGTTCCTCGGATGGCGTTGCCGGGAGAGTGAAGAAACTCGGACTGTCTCGTCCTGGGATCGCATGGAACCGGGGAAAGAAGCTCCCCTCATCATGGAATAGAGGACTTCCATGGACGGAGTCGGCTCGTGAGAAGATGAGAATTGCCAAGGTGGGCCGGGCGCTCTCCTTGGAACACAAAGCGAAGATAGCGGCGGGGTTGAAAGGGAAACCCAAGACTCTGGAACACAATGCCGCCGTCAGCAGGGCTCACAAACGACTCTGGCTGGACCCAGGGTACGCGAGAAGAGTGCTGGCCCGCAGGACCCCGAGTGCGCTTGAAATGAAGTTGCTTCGCATCATACAAGAGTTGGGCTTGCCCCTGGAATTCGTAGGCGACGGCAAACTTTCAATCGGCGGGAAGAATCCCGACTTCGCAAACCTGTCCCGACGCTTGGCCGTCGAGGTCTTCTACCAGAGGCACAAGGAGCGGTTCAGGGGCGGGGTCGAGTCTTGGAAACGGAAAAGAAGAAGAGGGTTCGCCGCTCATGGATGGACATCCGCTTTCTTCGATGAAACCCAAGTAACCGCCGAGCGGATCTCTCAGTGGGCACACAAGGCCGAGCTCATCCCGTACCTCCCACGCGGTGTCAATCTGACCAAGAAGTCCCCTCCGCTCCCTTCCAGGCGGCGCAGGGGGGCCGCGCGGCTCCTGAGTTCGCTCTTGAGGGATTGAATTGGCGGCTGACGTTCGGTCCGTTGTTGAGCGTCACCGGCGTTCCATCAGAATCGACCACGCGAGCGGGCGGAAGCCCGGCTGGGACAGCGTGAAGCGGAACTCCCGGATCTCGAGGAACGTGAACAGCGGACCGAGCTCCGTGCGGAACTCGTGCTCGTAGACGACTGGCGGGCCGTCCGTCGGCTCCTTGGCGTTTCCGGCGAGGCACAGCCAACGCGTGCCTGGTCGGGAGACGCATTCGAGGGTCCTTAGGAATCCGTTCAGGTCCGTGTGGCGGATTCCATGGTAGATTCCGCGGTCGAATAGCACGTCGTACGGGCCTCCGAGGCCAACCCGCGTCAGGTCTCCGATGCGGAAGTCAACGGTGACGCCCGCACGTCGCGCCTTTTCGCGCGCCTGCTGGATTGCGGTCCCAGCGAAGTCGATGGCGGTCACCTCATACCCACGCCGCGCGAACTCGATCGCATTCGTCCCCGTGCCGCAGCCGAATTCGAGGACCGTGGTGCCGGGTAACCGACCCGCCTCCAGGAGGCGGATGAGCTCGACGCTCGGGACTCCGGTGTCCCACGGCGTATCGCCCGTTACGTAGGACTTCTCGAATCCACCGACGCCACCCATCGGCGACCGGACCCCGGGAGCCGGGATGGCGCGCGCGCGCACTTTAACCCTTCCGGCCGCCGCCGAAGGGGAAAGGTAGTCCACCGCTTCTTGAACGCAGGGATCCGCTCCGTCCTCACCGTGCAAGATACGTGAAGCGGGCTCTCGCCATTCGACCGCGGGTCACGTGATCCGATACGTCCGGGTCTCCGGACGGACGGCGCGACCGATCCAGTAGGAGAGCAGCGGAATCGACCACCAGAGGATCCGGGCTTGCACGCCGCCGATCGTCACCTCCCAGAACGGCGGTGCGATGGCGACCGTCATCAGGGCGGCCAGGATCACCAATCGGTTCCTGCCGTTCCGGAACAGCCGGACGATCTCGGGAGCGATGAGCCCTTTCTCCTCGATGCTGAGCACGTGGGCGAACGCGGCGAGGATTAACATGATGCCAGACAGGTCGAGGGTGAACAGGGTGGACGAGTAATCGCTGACGCGGTCGGCTTCCTCGGCCGTGAGCGTCGGATTCACGACCTCGACCGTGTTGAGCAGGTACGGAATCACCGCGACCAAGAGCAGGAGGACGACGTTGAGGAGCGTCACCGCCTTCGTCTCGATCGGCAGGACGGACATGTAGGTCGTGTAGATGAGCCAGGCCGTGATCAGGATGAGGAACGTGAAACCGAAGGCGACGATGTGGCGGTTGATCTCGTCGCCCGACGACGGAGGACTGACGAGGAGGGCGAGCGAGCCGATCGAGAGCGAGAGGCCGAAGATGAGGTCGGCGAGCGTCTCGATCCGCGGCCGCGGCCGGCGACGCCCTTCTCCGTCCGAGGCCCCGGCGGTCCGTCGATCGCTCGCGACATCGAGGGACAAGGTCGTCCCGGCAACGAGGGAACGTGTCCTATGCTTATCGGTCGTGCGGTGCGCTACCGGAGCTCCAGCGCGTCGTCGACGTCCTTCAGGATCCGGTTGGCCCGTTCGACGACGTCCCTCGGCGGCGGGGAGGTCCCGCTCAGTTCGAGCCTCAGGCGGATGCGGAGGTCGAATCCTTCCGTGCTCGCGAGCAGCCTGGACATCGCGTCCGCGAGCTCCCGAAACTGCTCCGCGGCGAGCGCGGCCTGCGCGACGCGTGGGCCGACCGGCGCGCTGCTTCGGGAGAGTCGCCGGGCGAACGCCCGGAGCGTGCCGGCCGGTCTGCGGACCTCGGCTTCGCCGCGGCCGGGGCGAGCGACCTCCG